>QMZF01000001.1 GCA_003663055.1 Archaeoglobales archaeon
TGGCAACTTTCTCGCTTGCGGAACCAAGCAATGAAATGCCCAAGCCCAATACCTTTTCTCGGGCTGCATAATACCTAGCAGCTTCACTTGTTATGCGATGCACACCCATTTTCTAACACCTCCAAATAATAGTACGTCCAACTCATATTTATTATTTGCTAAAATTATGAAATCTTATAAAGAAAAATTAGGGTTATATGAGTTTATTGCCTTCGTACGCAGTTTTTAATGAACATCTCTCTAAAAATAAAATTAATAGTTAATTTTACGCAAAGAATAAATTTTGAACTTAAGAATAGTTAAGAAGGATAAAAAGAAACAGAACTTTAGATGTCCAAGTACTTCATGAATTCCCACGGAGTTATGTAGAGGCAGTACTGGTTCCACTCATCTATTTTTATGCTCATGAACGCATCGAACACGTGACTTCCAAGCACTTTCTGCAGAACCTCATCGCTTGCAAGATGGTCTAGAGCATCTCTAAGCGTTGTCGGTAGCTCACCAACGCCGTACTTCTTCTTCTCCTCTTCGCTCAGTTCGTACATGTCAACTCTGAGCGGATCACCGGGATCTATCTTCTTCTTTATCCCATCCAGACCAGCTGCAAGTAAAGCTGAGAACGCTAGGTATGGGTTGCAGCTCGGATCGACAGCTCTGTACTCACACCTTGTAGCCTTGGGGCTCTTGAAGTAAATCGGAACTCTTACCAGAGCAGATCTGTTTCTTGGACTCCAGCTGATGTTTATCGGAGCTTCAAAGCCTGGAACGAGTCGCTTGTAGCTGTTTACGGTTGGGCAGCAGATTGCCGTTAACGCCTTTGAGTGTTCTATAAGTCCACCAATGAAGTACCTGCATGTCTGGCTGATTCCGAATTCATCGTTTTCGTCGAAGAACACGTTTTCGCCCTTGAACGGTTCACCCTTCCACAAGCTCATGTGCGTGTGCATTCCGCTTGCGTTGTCCAAGTAAAGCGGTTTCGGCATAAACGTGGCAATCCAGCCATACTTTGCGGCAATGTTTCTGGCAGCAAACTTGAACATGTAAAACGCATCTCCACAAGGAACGAGTTCCCTTGGCTTGTAGTCGAGTTCTATCTGGCCTGCAGTAGCGACCTCGTGGTGGTGGTATTCTATCTCAACTCCCATCTTTGTTAGGTAGTACGCAAGCTCGTTTCTGTAGTCGTTTGTTGTATCCTCTGGCGGAGCCCTGAAGTACGCTTCTTTCGGCCTTAGGATAAGGCCACCCGGTCTTATTTCTGGCGATTTTGGCATAACCCTTGGTGGGCCCCACGAGTCTCCTTCTCCTCCTGCAGGGGAAACCCATAGATCGTATACGAGATGCGTTGGGTCAACACTTTCGAACACGAAGAACTCTATTTCGGGCCCGAATATCGCTTTATATCCCATATCTTCTGCCATTTTCATTGCTCTCTTTGCCACGTATCCCCTCGGATCGACTTCTGAAACCGTACCGCCATCTTTTTCGCCAAAAGCCTCGTAAACATCACCGAAGATTATTGCAGACTTCTGAATCGGGTCATCGATCCATGGTATTACCGTTGTGGTTGCAGCATCCGGCATCCAGACCATGTCGCTCATTTCGATCGTCTTGAATCCTCTTATCGAAGAACCATCGAAACCGATTCCTGTTTCGTATGCATCGCCCTCTATAAACTCTCTTGCCGGAACCGTAAAGCTCTGCAGGATTCCTCTTATGTCGCTAAACAAGCAGAGCACATTGGTTACTTTTGCCTCTTCCAGCTTTTTTTTCGCCTTTTCAACCTCATCGCTCACGCAGATCACCCTTTAAAGTTCTATTCATCGCTTTAAAGCCGGATATATAATATTTTCGAATCTCAGCTGAAAACTTAAAAATCATTCACTTATTCTCAGAATTTTTTGGCAATCTTTCAAAAGAGTAATTGCTGATTTAGGAGGAGGGAAAAGTTTAATATAAAAAAGAAAAGAAACGCTACATGCACTCTTACGCCAAGCCAATTCTTCAGGTAGCTCTCGATGTTGTGGAACTAAAGAGGGCTGTAGAAATTGCGGGAGAAGCTCTTGAGGGGGGAGCGGATTGGATTGAGATAGGCACTCCTTTAATCAAAAGCGAGGGTATGAATGCTGTGAGAGAGATCAAGAAACGCTACCGCTGTACGGTTGTTGCGGACATGAAAACAGTGGATGTGGGAAGCACTGAAGTTGAAATGGCTGCTAAGAGCGGGGCGGATATTGTAATTATCCTCGCTTTGAGCTCCAACGCAACGCTCAGCGAAGCTTTAAGAGCTGCGAGAAAATACGGCTGTAAGCTGATGGTCGATTTAATTAACCACCCGAATCCTCTCGAAAGGGCAAAAGAGGTTGAGGAGTTTGCGGATTATATAAATGTACACGTAGGTATCGATCAGCAGATGCTAGGCTTCGATCCGATTGAAATGCTCGAAAAGATAGCAAAGGAAGTTAGCGTTCCCATTGCTGTTGCTGGTGGACTTGATGCTGAAAAAGCAGCTTTTTGCGTTTCAAAGGGGGCGAGTATTGTCATAGTTGGCAGTAACATAATCAAGTCGAAAGATGTAAGGGCTTCGGCAGGGAAAGTCAGAAAAGCGATAGATGAAGCTTTTCGAGGCAAAAAATTTGAGGTTGAGAGGAAAAAAATCGAGGAAGAGACGAGAGAAATCCTGCTTAAAGTTTCTACACCAAATATAAGTGATGCCATGCATCGCAGCCCAGCGATGAAAGGAATTTACCCGCTTGTTAGAGGAAAGAAAGTCGTTGGAAGGGCTGTTACGGTTTTTACGATGGATGGTGACTGGGCAAAACCCGTTGAAGCAATAGACGTTGCGGGCAAAGGAGATGTCATAGTTATAAAGTGTTCTGGAGACACCGCTGCCGTGTGGGGAGAGCTTGCAACGAGGAGCTGCCTCAACAAAGGAATAGAAGGCGTGATAATCGACGGGGCTGTAAGGGACGTTGACGACATAAGGGCGTTGGGCTATCCGGTTTTTGCAAGGCGGGAAGTACCGAATGCTGGTGAACCGAAGGGTTTTGGTGAGATAAACGTTCGCATCAATTGCGGAGGAATAGAAGTCAATCCCGAGGATTGGATAGTCGCGGACGACAACGGCGTTATGGTTATTCCGAAGCAACGCGCCTACGAAGTTGCGAGAAGAGCCCTTGAAGTTAAAAAGCATGAAGAAAGAGTTAGAGCAGAAATAGAGGAGAAAGGCAGGACGCTAGCGGAAGTTGTTGAGCTGTACAAATGGGAGAAGGTTAGATGATGGATGATATTTTGACTATCGTGAAATATAATATCATGATAATGTTAATAGTAGTTATTCTTATTATAATAGAGATAAATAATAAGTACAGCTGGAGAAAACAATTAACATGCGTTACTGGGCACTTGTTGCTGTTTTCATCGTTACGTATGGCTTGCTTGATATCTTGTCTACGATTTATGGCATTGAAAGCGCTTTTGAAGCAAATTCTATAGCGAGAGGGCTGTACTCTCTATTTGGAGTTGTGGGTCTTCTAATTCTAAAGCTACTGGGGTATCGTTTTTATACTATCGCTCTGTCAAATCTTTTTGATCTTCAATCTCTCTGCATCTAGAAATGTTCTTCTTGCGGTTTATTCTGTTATAGGATGTATAATTTCTGCGAACAACTTCGTTAGATTCATCGATTATTACTACTTTAAGATCCTCGTTGCTGTATCTTTTTTTTCGCCTCTTTTGTTTTTCTTGAGTATGTAAAGGTGAAGACACAGAAATTTTGAATCGAAGAAAGACGTAAAAACCTTCTTGCTCAGTAAATTGCATGGTTCAAGTGGGTGTTATCGGTTCAGGGAAGTGCGACAGCGAGTTGTTGAAGATTGCCGAAAGAGTTGGCGAGTTGCTTGCAGAGAACGGCTGCGTGATTATAAATGGTGGCCTAGGCGGGGTCATGGAAGCGAGCTCGAGGGGAGCAAGGAGAAAAGGAGGAACGGTTGTTGGCGTACTTCCAACTGCCGACAAAGAACAGGCAAATCCGTATGTAAGCATAGCAATCGCCACAAACATGGGTCATGCCAGAAATATGATAATAGTTCATTCGAGTGATGCTATAATAGCAATAGGCGGCGGATACGGAACGATTTCGGAGATGGCGATAGGTCTAAAAGAAGGTAAGAGGGTTGTGGCAATAAAACCGCTTGTAGTCCTTCCCGGTTTGATTGTAGCAAACAGCCCGGAGGAGGCGGTTAAAAAAACACTGGAGGGTTTGGTATGATTAAGGAGATTTCCGTAGAGCTGGACATGAACGAGATGGCCGATATAACTCAAGAGGTAAGGAAGTTTGTTAGAGAAAGTGGAAAAAGTGAGGGGGCGGTCTTAGTCTTTAATGTCGGTTCAACGGGAGCTATAACGACAATTGAATACGAACCCGGATTAAAAAAGGACTTTCCACGCATAATGGACAGGATAGCTCCGTACGGCGAGGAATACGAGCATCACAAAACTTGGCATGACGACAATGGTTCGAGTCACATCAAGGCCAGCATTATCGGGCCAAGCATTATTGTGCCGTTTAGCAATGGCGAGCTTTTGTTGGGCACGTGGCAGCAGATAGTTGTGGTAAACTTCGACACAAGGAGGAGGAGAAGACGCGTAATTCTACAGATACTCTAAATAGAAAGTCAAAACTTGGACTTCTTCAAAAACCAGACCTCAAGCTTTAAACACATCCTCGCCTCGCAATCTTTTTCAAGACAGCCGAAGCAGGGAGGAAGACCGACGAGACTTTCCATCTTCTCCATTATAGCTTGGAGGCTCAGCTCATCCTCTTTCTCCTCTTCCTCCTCTGCTCCGGCTGGAACTATCTTGAAAGTCTTAACTCCATCGACTACTACCTCAACCCTCCTTATTAACCCCTCCTTCTCCAGCTTCCTGAGGATTCTCGAACATTTACTGCTATCTATTTTAAGCTCCTTCCATAAATCTTTTTGAAGAATTTCCCCTTTTTGCTCGAGAATCTGGAGTATTTCCTCTCTTGTATCCATCAAGGGTCTCCTATTTTTTGTTACTCCTCAAAGGGTTGGATTAATACCACATTGTTCCCCCTAAGCACTATGCTGCCGAGGTTTCTAAGCTTCTCTCCGTTTTTATATTCGATTGCGTTGCTCATGTGGATGTTCATGTAGTCGTCAACACTTTCGAGCCTTCCGACTAGGTCGCTCTCCTCTCCTTTCATCTCTACTCTGATTGTTTTTCCGATGAGAGACCTTACCATCTGGTTCGGTAGCATGTCATCACCTCTGTTTTACTCCTTTAACTTTCTGCAAACCAAATATTTTAGGATTGCGACAGCGAAAGTCCAGAACATCAAAAATCGTATATATATCTTCTGCTATCCCGTAACCATGACAATACTTGTCACTGGGGGAGCGGGGTTCATAGGAAGCTATATTGTTGACAGGCTTGTTGAAAGCGAGGAGGTTATCGTTATTGACAACCTCTCTTCCGGAAATAAGGACTACGTTAATGAGAACGCAACCCTTCATGTTGTCGATCTTGTTAAAGATGACCTTTCGGAGTTCATGAGAGGTGTTGAGGAGGTTTGGCACATAGCTGCCAATCCTGACGTAAGGATTGGAAGTGAGAACCCGCAGGCTATATACGAGAACAACGTCCTTGCAACTTACCGCTTGCTTGAGGCGATGAGAAAAGCTGGCGTTGCCAGAATAGTGTTTACATCAACGTCGACCGTTTATGGAGAAGCTCCAACTCCAACTCCAGAAAATTACCCAACGATGCCAATTTCTATCTACGGAGCGTCGAAGGTTGCATGTGAGGCTTTGATATCTTCGTACTGCCACACCTTCGACATGCAGGCGTGGATATACCGCTTTGCCAATGTGATAGGGAAGAGGAGCAACCACGGCGTGATTTACGACTTCATAATGAAGCTCAGAAGGAACCCAAACGAGCTGGAAATTCTTGGTGATGGAGAGCAGAACAAGTCGTACATTTACATATCGGACTGTATTGACGGAATGTTTTACGGTTTGAAGGCTGATGAGGCTGTGAATGTATTCAACATTGGTAGCGAGGATCAGGTGAAGGTTAAAAGGATCGCTGAGATAGTGTGTGAGGAAATGGGGTTAAACCCTGTTTTCAAGTTCACCGGTGGGAGGAGAGGCTGGAAGGGGGACGTGCCCGTTATGCTGTTATCTATTGAGAAACTGAAGTCTCTTGGCTGGAAACCTAAATATAGCAGCGAACAGGCAGTCAGGCTCGCAACACGCGACCTTCTGGAAGAAATTGTGATTAATAGCTGAGGCTTTTCTCGAAAATAAGCCTGAGTTCCTCATCCCCTACTGGTTTTGGGGAGAGAACTAGCAACCTTTTCAGCTTTTTTGTATTTTCGACAAGTGTTCCGATATCGTCCCTACCAATTCCAAGCTTAGAAAGTGTGGGTATGCCCACTTCATGCATTATTCTAAGTACTCCCTCTGAAGCTTTACAACCGAAAATTTCGGAAATCCTTTTTACCTTCGGGCAGTCGGAGATAAACTCAAGCACAGCCGGAGCTACGCTTGCCACACATACGCCGTGTGGAGCATTGCTTAATCCGCCTATTGCATGCGAGGCAGCATGCGGAATATGCACGCCAGCGTTTCCAAAGGCAATCCCAGCGATGTGGCTTGCTATGGCCATGTTCATCCTTGCGTTATCATCGCCATTGATGGACGGAACGAAGTTTTTTACTATCAGCTCTATAGCCTTCTCCGCAAGAGCATCGCTTATCGGGTTTGAACCGGAGTAAAAGTACGTCTCTACCTCGTCAAAGCTTTTGCACGTGTAAGCTTCGATTGCATGCATGAGGGCATCCATCCCAGCGCTTGCAGCAATGTGTTTTGGCAATTCTATACCTCCATCAACTATTGCAAGCTTTGGAAGTAAGCACTCCTGAACGATTCCCGCCTTTATGCCTAATTCGGGAATTTTAACTACAGCAGCGCAAGTTGTTTCGCTTCCGGTTCCAAACGTTGTAGGTACGGCAACGAGCGGTTTTAGCTCTTGCGCTACTATTCCCTTTCCTATTGGAGGTGGTACGTAATCAAAAAGCTCCCCACCGTTCAGGCAGAGGTTTATCAGCTTCGCAGCATCTATTACGCTTCCACCCCCTACGGCAGCGAAAACGTCCGGATTGAAATTTTTAGCAAATTCCACGCCCTCTTCAATAACGTTAACGTCTGGCTCTGGTTTTACTCCCCTCCAGACCTCGTAGTCGATATCGCTAAGGCCTTCCAAAGCTCTTTTAAAGAATTCTGTTTTGCTGACGTTTTTTCCAGTTACTACAAGAACGCGTTTTCCGAACCTTTTTACCTCTCCTCCAAGCAAGTCAATTACGTCACGTCCTATTATTGCCTTTGCGGCCCTTAGTTGAAACTTCATGTTCTTGCTATTTTTACGACAACATCTCCTGAAGAGACTCTATCTCCTTCAGACACGTTTATAGACTCTACAACTCCGTCGAAAGGAGCGGTGATTGGATTCTCCATTTTCATCGCCTCGAGTATGAGAATAGCTTCTCCAGCCTTTACAGCCTCGCCAGGCTTTTTGAGAATCTTTGTTACTACACCCGACATCGCTACTTTTATTGGCTCCCCTATTCCTGAATCGAGGATTATAAGCGAAGTTCCAACACTAACTTTCTCTCCCTCCTTTACGAGAATTTTCTTTACAACACCGCTTGTTGGGGCAGCAATTTCATTTTCCATCTTCATAGCTTCGAGAACTAGAAGTGGCTGCCCCTTTTCTACCCTTTCACCCTCCTCAACCACTATCCTCACTACAGTTCCGGCCATTTCGGCCTTTATTTCGTTGCCGCTTACCACTTCAACCTCTCTACTTTCTTCTACGATAAGCGTGGCTCTCTTTCCGTTAACTACCACTTCGAACACAGGTGGCTTTGCGCTTATAATCTCCACTATGAACTCCTTATCGTTGACCTTGATACCGTACTTCATTGCCCAACGCGGAACATAAGGTGTATTAAATCTTATTCAATGATTGAGCAAAAAACTTTTAATTGTATTTAAATAACTACCCACATGGAAATCCGAAAGCTCCAGCTCATCGGGGGCTCAAGCTATATGGTGAGCCTCCCCAAGAGCTGGATAGACGCCAATTCTCTACAGAAAGGCGATGAACTAATTCTCCACATCGATTCAAATCACATAAGAATACATCCGAGAAACCGTATTCCTGCTTTGAAAGGCTCTATAAAACTAAAAAGATATGACTCGAGCTTTCTTAAGCGGTTCATGCATTCTTTGTACGTTCAGGGCCTTGACGAGGTTGTAGTTGAGGGAAGCTTCACGCCAGAGCTAATAACCAAAATGAGCGACGTAGCGAGAGGGCTTATCGGGATGGAAATAATAGATGCAAAGTCGGATAGGGTTGTACTGAAGTTTATAGCTGAAGTAGAGCTAGGAGAAATAATCAACAGACTCTTTCAAATAGTTTCAACAATGCTTCACCTACTAGAAAAGGGAATTGAAGAAAATAGAAGCAGAGAACTACTAGAAGTTGCAAAACTTGAGAGAGATGCGGATAGACTTTACATGCTTGCTGTAAGGCAGGGAAATAGATTGCTGAGGGAGGCGTGTTCGGGTAGGCTTTGTTTGAGGTCAATTCTCGGAACGAGGGTGGTTGCCAAACACCTTGAAGATCTTGCAGATATGTTCTACGATTTCGCTGTTAAAGCATCAGTTTCGCCTCAAAACTTCTCAGATTTGCTCCCCTTGTTGCGTGAGGTCAAAAAGGTCTTTGAAAAAGCTGTCAATGCTTACGTTGAAGGAGATGCTGAAATGGCTGAAGAAGCTATAAAGTCTGCAGAACAGCTTGAGAAGGCAAATGGAGAATTTGTCTGCATCTCTAGGCAGATAAGGGGATTGGGGGAGGTAGCGCTTAACAAGGCTGTTAGGGAGTCAATCCTCGGAGATTAATTAAAGAGTAGATACTTATCGCTGCAAGCACGGCAAATGGAATGAGCGCAACTATTGTGGCACTTCTTCCACTCAAATTTCTTGCATGCAATATTCCGAACCTCCACAGCGTAAACTGCCAGATTAGCGCTGCAAAGCTAAGAAGTGCTGATGCTGTGGCGATTTCGCTGTTTTTTAGCATTTCAAAACCGTAGGCTTCGATGAGTTTCGCATTCTCTATGGACATGTAAAGGTTTGCCGGGAAGAGTACAATGGATGGCACAAAGCTGTAAGCTATAAGCTTTAGTGTGTCCGCAAATTTTCCCTTTCCGTCGAATATGGCAGATATTGCATGAAGAACGGCAGAGATAACTATCCAATTAATGATAACAATTACGAAGGGAGAAAATGTTGACGCCACATAGGTTGTGTTTGCAACGATCCTTGCCTGCTCAGCTGGCATTCTTGATGACATGTACTCATATATCGATTCCGATAGAGGGGCTGCGATGATATAGCCGTTAACGGATGAAAGAAACGCTGCAATTATCACAACAGCAAATCCCCTCCAAGACCTCTGTTCTTTCTCTTTTTGAAAGAAGGAATCTGGGTTATAGATAACCTCAAGCATAAAGAAGCTTGTATTGGATATTAAAAAAGTTACTGGAATTGTTGCTCCGCCAACCGACCCAGGCTCATGCTTTGTCACCCGGGCGTGGAAAGCGGAGCATTGCTTAGTTGCACTCGAAGTATTTTAATTTTTACTCCTTAAAACCTCTCCAAAACCTGGTTCTACGAGAACCTCTCCATCGCTGATAGCTTCCACGCCCCGAATGAACACGTTGGTTGGAAATACTGCTTCAAATCCCTCATAAGGTGTCCAGCCTGCTAAGGAGTGCAGTTTTTCGGCTTTTATCTTTTCAACTTTTGAGAAGTCGAATACAGCAAGGTTAGCGTAGTTTCCAACCTCTATACCGCCGTAACCTCTAAGGCTGAAGATCAGTGCAGGGTTTGTGGACAGCCTTTCCACGACGGTTTTTAGTCCTATAGCCCCCTTCCTAACCAAGTTAAGCATTAGTGGATAGAGCGTTTCTACTCCAGGAAAGCCGGACATGCCGTCTTTTTTCTCTTCTGGCGTATGGGGAGCGTGGTCTGAGGCTATTACGTCGGCAAGATCTATGTTCTCAAGCATTGCAAGGACGTTCTCTTTACTTCTAAGAGGAGGGTTTACGTTAACAAAGCCGTTGAGCCTTTCAGAATCTTCGGTGGACAGTAGGAGGTGGTGGGGAGTAACTTCAGAACTGGAATCCGTAGCAGCAATGACGTTGAGCGCATCTATCGTTGAAACGTGGCAGAAGTGAAAGCTACCGATTTTAACACATTTCTTTACGGCTTCTATTTCCGCTTCCGGCGGTCTGCACTTGAAGTTGGGAACTTCGTTACATGCAATGAGTTCTGCATCTTCAGCGTGCAGACTCAGTCTGTACACATCCTTAACCTTCTCGAGTGTATCGTAGCTAACCTGCATCGAGTCGTGTTGAAGAAAAACTTCTCCAATGGCCGGTAGGAAGTACCCTCTTTCACAAATCTTGGATATTATTCCCTCTATTTTTCCGGAGTTCTCCTCTGTCAGACCCAAGTTCAACGCGTAGTCCACGTGGGACTTTTTCTCAGCTTTCTTCACTCTTTCGAAGTAAGCCTCCTCGTCTGTTATCGCTGGCTTGCAGTTCGGCTGGTCTATTGCTAGGCAAATACCTCCATGTAGGGCTGAAAGCGAGCCACTCTCTATTGTTTCCTTGTGCTTTTCCCTAAAATCGCGAAAATGAACGTGAACATCTATTGCGGCGGGGAGTATTATACCCCTCACAGCCTTCCCGCTCAACTCCTTACTAACCCTGAGAATCCTTTCATCAAACTCGATTCCAGCTTCGAGTATCTCGCCTCTGTAAAGAATCTTGCCCCTGAGAATCATCGAATGCATTCGGAACAAAGGTTTATATACTATTCCGTAAGCCCCAAAAATAGTTTTATGCTTAAGGCGAGGGGGCTATGATGAAATCGATAGTTGAGGAGGCTTTGGCGAGAGCTGAGAGGGAAAAGCTGGAGCGATTTAAACCGCCTGAGAATGTGGAAGACGAAATACTGCAGATGTTACACGAGCTTAAGACCGAGATAAGGGTAATCGGCGTGGGAGGCAGCGGTTGTAACACAATTTCGAGGATGTTTGAAGAAGGAATTGAAGGAGCAGAACTGATCGCAGTAAATACGGATGTACAGCATCTTTACCACACGAGAGCCCATAAGAGGCTCTTAATAGGCAAAAAGAGGACGAAAGGACTTGGAGCCGGAAGCCTGCCGCAAGTTGGTGAGGAAGCTGCAAGAGAAAATGAGGAGGACATAAAGAGGCTTGTAGAGGGAGCGGACCTCGTTTTCGTAACTTGCGGTTTGGGAGGTGGAACCGGAACCGGAGCTTCCCCAATTGTGGCTGAAGCAGCCCAGGAGGCTGGAGCCTTAACAATTGCAGTGGTAACGTTCCCCTTCTCTGCAGAGGGAGCGGTAAGAAGGGCCAACGCTGAAGCTGGTCTCGAAAGGTTGAGAGAGGTAGCCGATACCGTGATAGTCATACCCAACGACAGGTTGCTCGAAGTAGTGCCAAACTACCCGATACAGCTTGCCTTTAAAGTTGCAGACGAGATATTGATGAGGGCTGTGAAGGGCATTACCGAGCTGATAACGAAGCCAGCCTTGGTTAACCTCGACTTTGCAGATGTAAGGACGGTGATGGAGAAGGGCGGAGTTGCAATGATTGGACTTGGAGAAGCGAGTGGAGAAGACAAAGCTGCCGAATCCGTGAGGAAGGCGTTGAAGAGCCCATTGCTTGAGGTTGATGTAGCGGGAGCTAAGGCAGCCTTAGTAAACGTTACAGGCGGCCCTGACATGACAATCGAAGAAGCTGAAGGTGTCGTGGAGGAAATATACAGCAAGGTTGATCCGGACGCAAGAATTATATGGGGTGCCATGATTGACCCAGAGCTTGAAAATACGATGAGAACTTTGGTCATAATTACAGGTGTAAGGTCACCCCAGATACTCGGAAGGAAAACCCAAGTCACCAAGAGATTTGGAATAGATTTCGTGAGGTAAGTTAAATCTAAAGTGATAAAGGGATCTGGATGATAAACACAGAGGTGAATATCAAAGACAAGCTGAAGGAGTACTTGAATGTCCTAAAAATGACGAGAAAGCCAGATAGAGAAGAGTTCGTAATGACGGCAAAGGTAGCGATAGCAGTAATGTTCGTTGTAGGCTTTTTCGGCTTCCTAGTTTACGTTCTCATGAATGTACTTCCGGGGGCATTCAAATGAACAAGTTCTTCGCTATAAAGACCACGGCAAACCAAGAGAGAGTAGTCGCAAACCTCATGGAAATGGCTGTGAAAAAGTACGAGCTTGGAGTATATTCAATTCTCGCCCCTAAAGAGCTTAAGGGATACGTTATAATCGAAGCAGAGAGGATGGAGGACTTGCTGAAAGCGATAAGGGGTCTACCGCACGTAAAAGGAGTGGTTAAGGGAGAAGTTGGTTTCTCTGAAATAGAGCATTTTCTCGCCCCAAGAAAAGCTGCAGAGCAGATAAAAGAGGGATTTACTGTAGAGATTATATCAGGCCCGTTCAAGGGAGAGCTCGCCATAGTCAAGCGGGTGGATGAGGCAAAAAATGAGATAACCGTGGAACTGATTGAGGCAGTGGTACCAATTCCAGTTACGGTTAAGGCGGACCATGTAAGGGTCGTAGATAAGAGAGAGGAGAGTTAGCATGAGGGTAGTTGAAGTTCTTGTGACTGGTGGTAAAGCGACACCTGGGCCGCCTTTGGGGCCTGTAATAGGCCCACTGGGGCTAAACGTTAAACAAGTCGTGGACGCAATTAATGAAGCTACAAAGGAATACGACGGGCTATCTGTTCCTGTTAAGATCATAGTAAAGGATGACAGGAGCTTCGATATAGAAGTTGGCATTCCTCCAACGACGGCATTGATTAAGAGAGAGCTCAAGTTGGAAAAGGGATCGAGTCAGACGGGAAAGCAATTCGTTGGCGATCTGACGATGGATCAGGTTATAAAAATTGCAAAGATTAAAAAGGACGAAATGCTCAGCTATACACTCAAAGCAGCAGTAAAGGAGGTTTTGGGCACGTGCATTTCAATGGGGGTGACCGTTGAGGGCAAACATCCCAAGGACATTCAGAGGGAAATAGACGAGGGACTTATTGAAATTCCAGAATAACTACTCTTTTATTTCATCTATCGCGTGTATTGTTCTCGCAAGTCTTCTTTTTATGATTTCAGCAACTTTTTCCGGTTTTTCTGCAAAATAAACGTAACCTATCCATCCTCTCTGCACGAGCTTTCTCCTAACTATACCTTCGTTGAGCAACCTCTTAAGTCTCGTTCGAACTATACGGGTAGATAGTTTGAGCTCCCGTGCAATCTCACTTGCGGTCATCTCCCCCCTCTGTAGGAGAAGCTTATAAATTTCCACTTCTGATGCGTGGAATATCATCGAGCGGAGTAGCTTGTTTACATTGTCCAGCATGTTATATCACCGTTAAACTTAATACTATGAACTTTGTAGTTCATCGGTAGTAAATAGGTTTTTCGGGGGGAGCTACATGGACACCGGCAAAATGGTGGAATTCTTTAGTGTCACTGTAAACAACCCCGTCACGAAAATGGTGATAAAGAGAACGCTCAAAAAAGAAGAGGGCTCCACAAAACTCGAATACTACCTTAAGGCATTTGCAGAAGGCAAAGATATTGGTAGTGTGGAGTATAAGATAATTAAATCTGTAATAAAAACTGGACTGAAAATTTTTGGAGGAAAGGAGGAAGAGCTTAAAGAGAGGTTGAGAGATGCGTACTGGCGCAGGGGCTTTGTAAATGTTTTAACGGGCTTGGTTGAATTTGGCGTTAGAAAGCCGTTTGTTCCAGGCGCACCTTTTCTTATTGTATGGGACCTGACGTATGCATGCAATCTCAGATGCAAGCACTGTTATGCGACTGCTGGCAAAGCTTGGAAGGATGAGCTTACAACGGAGGAAGCTTTGAAAGCCCTTGATGTGCTTGGGGATGCAGGAGTTACTGCTATAGCATTCTCTGGCGGTGAACCCCTCCTCCGCAGGGATTTTACGGAGATAGCATCGTACGCTAGCAGCAAAGGTATGTTTGTTGCTGTTGCAACAAATGGGACGCTGCTAACAAGGGAAAAGGTTGAAGAGCTGAAGAATGCTGGAGTGGGCTTCGTTCAGATCAGTCTAGATGGGACAAAGGAAACACACGAAGCTTTTAGGGGCATAAGCGGCATTTACGAGAAAGTCATTGAAGGTATAAAAAATACGATTGAGTCTGGCCTTATAACGTGTATATCTACAACGGCAACTAAGTTCAACAAACACGACATCATTGCAATTATGGATATGGCCGAAGAGCTGGGAGTTGAATGGTTCATGCTTTACAATTTCGTACCGACGGGAAGAGGAGACTTCGAAATGGATTTAGATTGCGAAGAAAGAGAAAAACTTCTTAAGGAACTCTGGAGGAGGCTGAAAACGACTGGTATCAACTTTATGTCAACGGCTCCCTATTATGCAAGAATAGCGATGCAGGAAGAAAGTTCAACGATTCCGACCCACTTCTATAACCCTACACTTGAAGGGAGGCTCAGAAGTCTTGCAGAATTCATCGGTGGTTGTGGCTGCGGCAGGTTTTACATTGCCATAAGGGCTAATGGGAATATAGAACCTTGTGTGTTCTTCCCCCTTACGCTTGATAACATAAAGAACTTCGAAAGCGGCGAAGATTTCTTGAGATTCTGGAAAGAGAACGAAGTTCTTAACATGCTGAGGGACAAGGATTCTATAGAGATCTGCGGAGAATGTCGCTACCGCTACGTATGTGGTGGGTGTAGAGCTAGGGCGTACGCCTATACCGGAGACTTTATGAAAGCAGATCCTGGGTGTATAATAGCTGAGAAGAGAATTAAAAAGGCTGTAAAAGCTAAATCTTAAAAAACTTTATTTTGCTACTTTTTAAGGATTCATGACAAAGTTTTTATCTATTCTTTCCGAGCTACGGCTGGTGGTTTGATGGATGAGGAATTCCGGAAGCTATTCGAGAGGGGTATGAATGCTCGAAGCCCGGAGGAAGGTGTGGAATGCTTCAAAAAATGCTTGGAAATAGAACCAAATAATGTGTACGCTTTAAACAACCTCGGTATTGCACTTTACGAGCTTGGCAGGGTTGATGAGGCTGAAAGCTATATCAACAGAGCTATTGAACTAAATCCCGACTATGCAGATGCTTGGTATAACAGAGGTATTATCCTCTCCGATGCTGGAAAGCATGAAGAAGCCATACAATGCTTTGAAAGAGCCGTGGAATTGAACCCCGACGATGCGGCAGCGTGGAATAACATGGGTCTTTCTTACTTCGAGAGGGGAGACATTGAGAAGGCTATAGAGTGCTACATGAGGTCTATTAGCGTTGACGAAGGGCATGTTACTGCATGGTACAATCTAGGAGTTGCGTACTACAGTTCTGGGAAGTACGATTATGCACTTAACAGTTTCAAAAAGGCGTTATCATTGGTGGAATCGGTTGATATACTTGTCAACCTCGGAATAACCTATGGAAAGCTAAAAATGTACAAAGAAGCCATGGAGTGCTTCGATAAAGTTCTCGAAATCGATCCAGATAACTCTGCTGCAAACTATAACAAGCTCGTGCTTGAGAACATTATGCGGAGGGAGGGTAAGCTTGATTAACATAAACAAGGCTAGAGAAATTCTAGAAGGTTTAGAACTTAAGGGCGTTAAGGTTCGAATTTTAAATCCAACTGCAGAGATGCGGGAATTTTTAAGACTTTCGGAACTTGGAATGGATGTGGAGTTGGAGGAAGGAGAGGAACCCGCAATAATACTGGAGAAGAGTGGTATAAGGATAGTTTACAACGCAGTTCCAGCCCAGATGGAATACGAACCATTTTTGAGAACAATTGCAAGACTCGCGCGGTCTAACAGCAATCTAAAAGAAGAGAACTTGAAAAAAATAGCAGATTGTAACGCAGAAGTAGTTGTTTTCGTTGCCCCGTTCTGTCCTCACTGCGCAAAGGTAGTTGAAATAGCGAACAAAATAGCTATAGCAAACCCGAAAATTAAGGTTAGGATAGTCGATGTGTCTTTACTGACAAAACTAGGAGAGCGTTTTGGAATAACTTCTGCTCCCACGGTGGTGATAAATGGAGAAATAAAGCTCGTAGGTGAATTGAGCGAGAATGAGCTGGTAGAGTGGATATACAGAGCAAATAGTGAGTATAAATTCGACTATTTCGTTACTTTACTAAGGGATGGCAGGATTGATGAAGTGATGGAAATCATCAGTAAAAAGCCGGAGGATGTCGAAGTTCTCGGCGAAATCCTAGACCAGCCTGAACTTATGGCGAGAATAGGGGCGATGATTTTGCTTGAAAGGGTGTTTAGAGACAAACCAGAAGCAATTGAAATTGCAAAAAGGAAGATAAGAGAACTCCTATTGAGCGATGATTCGGTCAAGGCTCAAGACGCTGCGTTTATACTAGGCAAGATAGGTAGGAAAGAAGACATTCCTCTACTGCAAAAACTTCTTGAGAGTAGAGACAGCGAAGTGAGGGAAGCCGCAAGGGAAGCTATAAACGAGATCGAAGAACGAGATAAAGAAACCTTTTTAATTTAGTGGGTAGAGAATTTTACGTGGAGAGGATTGAAGAGTACCTCGAAGCAATCTATGATATTCAGATGGAAAAAAAGAGGGCTGCAAAGACAAGCGATTTAGCAAAAAAACTAGAAGTAAGACCGTCTAGTGTAACAGAAATGCTCTTAAAGCTAAGTGAGAGGGGTTATGTTGAGTACCGCCCGTATAGAGGAGCGGTGCTTACGAGAAAAGGTGAAGAAGTTGCTAAGAGGATCAAGAGATATCACCGCATATTTGAGGAGTTTTTCTCGGGCTTCCTTGGAATTGAAGGAAGTGAAGCCCACAGGTTGAGTTGTGAATTAGAGCATCACGTAACAGATGAAATTGCTAGGAAAGTTTGTGAAATTATAGCAAGTAGATGTAACATTTGCGAAAACTGCGAGTTTAACATAGTTAGCCTGAGCGAGGCTAAGCCTGGAAGGTACTTAGTTGTTGCCTGCCCCGCAGTAGCAGAATCTTTTGGTGTTGTACCGGACAAAAAAGTCATCGTTAGAGAAAAAGGCATTGAAGTTGATGGAGAACAGATAATGGTTTCCGAAAAACTTGCAGCGAGGATTATTCTCGAGAGAGTCAGTGATTAAGCTTAAACTTTGACTCTGAAGCAAGCTCATGAGCAAGTCTTATTGGCTCTGGTAGTTTATGTTTTTTTACGCACATTTTTACTAGCATTACGGCAGTTTCTGGACTGATCAGGTGTCCCGGAGAAACGTAGATCGGTTTGCACTTTTTGCACGTCTTTATGGCATAGCCAATAACTTCGTCGTCATCGTAGATGGGTTCAGCTTTCATAACATTCTCTGGCTCTTCTACTCTTCCATAGAGTTTCTTTTTGGTAACCCCTATGCTTGGTGCACCAAGCTTAAGACCTATGTACGTAGCGAGCCCACA
>QMZF01000002.1 GCA_003663055.1 Archaeoglobales archaeon
CAAGGTATCTAGGCGTCCCGTTCGATATCCATGGTGGAGGCAAGGACCTGATATTTCCGCACCACGAAAATGAGAGGGCGCAGAGCTACGCCTTGTATGGAGTCGAACCCGTTCGCTATTGGATTCACAACGACTTTGTGACTATTAGAGGGGAAAAGATGAGCAAAAGCTTGGGGAACATAGTAAGGATTAAAGACGTGCTGAAGAAGAAAAGTGGAGAAGTTCTGCGCTATTTTCTTCTTTCAGCCCACTATCGTAGCCCCCTCGATTACAGCGACGGAGCTATTGAAAGGGCGGAAAAGGCGTACATCGCTCTTAGAAATACTCTCGAGCTAATAGATATGGAGATCGCTGCCCTGAAAACTTTTGGAGCTAAAGATGTTGAAAAATCGGGAGAGCTAAACGATGCAACGCTAAGACTTCTGAATAACTTTAAAGAGGCGATGGAAGATGACTTCAATACGCCGAAAGCAATCGCAGCTCTCCACGATTTCTCTACAAGTGCCAATAAACTTGTTAATGAGGGAAATGTATCGCTTGATGAGCTTGAAGTAGCTTTTAAGAAGTTCAGCGAGCTTTGCGGAATACTTGGAATTTTTGCTGATTATCGTAGAATTCCTCCTCTGAGTCCAGAACAGGCAGAACTCGTGAAGGAGAGGGAGCTTGCAAGAAAAGAAAGGGATTTTGAGAAGGCCGATAAGATAAGGGAGGAATTTAGGAGTAAAGGCTATGCACTGATAGACACTCCAAGGGGGACGAGATGGAAGCTGATTTAAAATTTTTAGCTATCATTTCCTCCCGAAATCATCCTGGAATCTTTCTATGTCGTCTTCTCCCAGGTATTCTCCAATCTGTACCTCTATTAGTTCAAGGGTTATTAATCCAGGGTTTTCAAGCCTGTGAATCTCGCCAGTGGGTATGAACGTGCTCTCACCCTTTCGAAGGAGGAACTCCCTATCACCAACTGTAACTCTTGCCGTACCCTTAACAACGACCCAGTGTTCGCTTCTGTGGTAGTGTCTCTGCAAGCTAAGCCTGCGCTTTGGCAACACTGTTATCTTCTTTATTTTGTAGAATTCTCCCTCTTCAAGAACTGTAAAAGATCCCCAAGGGCGATACACGGTTTTATGAACTTCTACCCTTTCGTCCCCTCTAGATTTCAGAATTTCAACGACATCCTTGACTCTTTGAGCTTTCTCCTTTGAACAAACGAGAATAGCATCCCTTGTGTCTACAACTATTGCATCGTTTATCCCTACGGTGGCTATTAGTCGTTCTCCGAGTATGAAGTTGTTGTTGGAATCGAGAAGTATGCACTCCCCTTTTGCTACGTTTCCGTTGCTATCTTTTTCAAGCACATCGTAGAGGGCATCAAAACTGCCAACATCGCTCCAAAAGACGTCAAGCTTTACAACCGCAGCTTTTTCTGTTTTCTCCATTATTCCGTAGTCTATTGACACCTCCGGCACTTTGCCGTATGCATCACGCAGATCGCCTTTGAAAGCCTCAACGAGTTCGGGCTGGAACTTTCTACACTCCTCTATGAAAACGCTCGACCTAAACAAAAACATTCCGCTATTCCACAGATAGCCCTTCTCAATGTACTCTTTAGCCTTCTCGAAGTCTGGTTTCTCAACGAACGCTCCAACCTCGTAACCTCCATCGATTTCTTTTCCCGGTTTTATGTAGCCGTAGCCTGTATGCGGGCGTGTGGGCTTTATTCCAAATGTGACGAGCTTGCTTTCTGCTAACTTTTCGGCTACCTGAAACGCTTTCCTGTAGTTTTCGTTAACCTCGATAATGTGATCCGATGGTAAAACAGCGATTTTGGCATCGCCGTGTTTCTCTGTTATTGTCTTCACTGCGAAATATATCGCTGGTAGCGTGTTTTTCGCTACCGGTTCAAGAAGGATGTTTTCTTCATGAATCTGAAACCCCTTCTCAGAAAGCTGCTCCAAAATCATGAATTTGTGCTTCTCATTGGTTACTACGTAGATTTCGTCTGTTTTTGAAAATAATAGTGCTCTTTCAAAGGTCTTCTGAAATAGAGAAGTATCGTCAAACAGTTTAATGAACTGTTTTGGGCACTGCTCCCTGCTCAGAGGCCACAGCCTTGTGCCACCTCCACCGGCAAGTATAACCGTATACATCTAAATCACCCAAGATTTTTCCAAATAACGCAAAGACCGTAAACCTTTCAAAACTTTAATAACCTCCCTCTTAAATAAATTGCGGTTGCTTTTTAGGAATTCAGAAGCTGTTCTCTAAATGCAAAATGCAATTAAATAAAAATTAAGATTAAGGACAAAAATTAAACCCTCAGTCTAAGGGTTACGACTTCAAACGGATTAAGTTCCGTAATAATAGTGTTGCCCTCGACTTTAACCTCCTTATCGAACTCCTCATCCCTTTCCTCTATCATGTTTACAACTTCTACCTCTTTTAGTTTTTTGAAAAACGTTATGGTAGCCTTTGTTTCTACTCCTGTAGCTTCGTAGAACCTCACTATTATACCATCTCCGTCTTCTGCCCTCTTTAGTGCTGTAAGCACGACGTTGTCGGGTTCTATCTTTAAGAACGACCTTTTAAGTCTGTACTTGTTAGCCCTAGGTATTTGTAGAGCTATTAGGTCGTAGTTAAACTCATAACCCTGCTTGTACGACTTTGCTTCTATCCAGTTACCCTCATGTGGGTATACCGCATATCTGAACACGTACCTCTTTAGCTCCCTTGCATCTGGAACCGGAATGACTGGGCCAGCCTTTCCATCGGAAGAGAGCATGTCTACGGATCTCAGCAGGGTTATGTAGACGTCTTGATCTCTCACCTCGTTTTCCGGTGTTCCTTTATTTATAACCGTAATTCCCTTTTCACCATCGCTGTAGTCCATCCATCTCAGTGTTGGATAAACTCCAGAAGGTTGTTCTTTCCAGTCCTTTGGCTTGAAGTAGTATTGATTCGTCTTTCTTGTTATTGCTCCGAACTGCGTGTCGCAAACGTATTCGGGGCATTTTATAGGGGTTGAGAACTTTACCCTAACCCTTACCCTTGGGTGGTTGTTATCGACGGTTGTGATGAAATCTATCCTTGGAATATCTCTGTACACAATTATTCTCTTCTTAAAGCTTATGAACTTGTGCCTCCACATCATCGGTTTGAGCTTGTCCGTTAGTCTGTATGGCCATCGCAAGGAGAAGTAGTCTGTTTCGATGTTTATAACCCTTCTAAGTGGCGATTTTTCTATCCAGAAGTTCTTAACTCTGAACGATCCGTACTTTATTCCCTCTCCGCTCTCGGTTTTCAGCGGTATTCCCATCGTTTCCTTATGGTAGTAGAGATCTCCTATTTCCTCTTCAATTACGAGTTCGTTTCCCCTACATATACCTCCCTGCTCCGCTGATTCTTCCTTGAATATTTCTATGAGCCCGTTTTCGGGAGAAAATCTAACCTTAAAGTACCTGTTCTCGATCGTGTTGCCGACTATCCTTATGAATCCGTCACTCCTGCGCTTTGGTTTTCTCTCCATAATCTTGTAGACTTTGTATCCTAAGGCTGGAACATTTGCAACGAAACCTATCCTTGCGTAGCTCAGAGATTCGTCCTCATACCTTCTGAACCTTATAACTTCGACATCTATTTCCTCGTTACCG
The DNA here is from genome assembly GCA_003663055.1 of Archaeoglobales archaeon. Lineage (GTDB taxonomy): Archaea > Halobacteriota > Archaeoglobi > Archaeoglobales > Archaeoglobaceae > Archaeoglobus_C. Next base: position 3,651 of record QMZF01000002.1, read on the forward strand.
CACTTGAGGCCTTCTATGTTGCTTACTTGTCCCTCGTCAAAGTTGAGGTCGACCTCAACCCAGTTTGAAACGTCCCACGAGAGGGGATTGAACACTATGACATCTCCGTAATCTTCATCCTCTGCATCCATTTCTGCTATGGATTTTAGAATTCGAGGCATTAGATACGTTAACTGGGTATTCAAAAACCCTATGTGTTGTCTGACTTCTGCATACCCCGTGTCCATTCCTGTTCCAGGAACAACATCATGAAAAGCAAGAAATAGTACTTTCTTCCAGCAATCCATCAATTCTTCAGCAGTGTAGCTGTCCATGAGGGAGTATATCGTCGCAAACCTCTCGAAGCACATTAATAGGTTCTCGTACCTCCTCAAGTTTTTCTTGAGCCATATCCTACTAGAAGCAACGTCTGGAAATACCTCTGAATACCGTCCCGAGTACATCTCACCCCTTCTGATAGGCAACTTATTCGCGTACTTCTCTATAGCTTTGAAGAATTCTGAAGGTGTTGCGATTTTCATAACCGAGCGGTGTTTCTTATTCCAGTCCTTCACAACATCAATCGTCTCCTCTTGAGGCATCGTGACTCCGCTTCCTGAAGGCATGAGTATATGGTTTGTAGCAGCGACCCTCTTAAGCTTCCTGTAACTACTCTCGATCTTTCTCAAGTCCAAACCGGCTCTGTAACCGAGAGGCATGAAGTGGGCAATGATCCTCGTCCCGTCAAGTCCTTCCCAGATGAACTCAGATGGTTTGTTTTCTGGACAACCACGCCTGAAAGCGACATATTTGTAGCCGCACTTCCTGTATATTTGCGGGAGCTGTGCATTAAGACCAAAGCTGTCAGCTTGCCACATTACGTTTACGTCAACTCCAAATTTTTCTTTGATGTACCTTTTGCCGATGAGAATCTCACGTATTAGCGTTTCCTCCTGCGGAAGCATAGTGTCGGCCATGAGGTATTCTCCATCGGCAATCTCGATTCTCCCCTTTCTGATGTACTCTTTGATCTTTTTGAAAATCTCTGGATACCTCCTTTCGACCTCCTCTAGAAGGTACACTTGCTCTATCAAAAATTTGTAGTCGGTCGTTTTTTCAAGCAGGTCAATCACTTTCTTTAGGATCAAATCTATATTAATGTAGAAATAGTCCTCTTTGGTAAATACCCAGATGGCGTCGTAGTGCGTGTGGGGTACGAGGTATATTACATCTGTTTTTTCATCGGTCATGCTACTCACCTGCATTTAATACGAACTTTTTGACTACTTCAGCCCATCCTCTTGGCCCGATACCTTCAGCTTTGTAGATGTTTTCAATTTTCACGTCAGCCCACTTTCCGTCGGGATTTTTTACAATAGCCGGAATATCAACTGCACGCAACATTGGTTCATCGTTGTACGAGTTTCCTATCCCTATCGTCGTAACTTCTTTGCTGGATTCTCTATACATGTCCGTAAGGATTCTGACGGCTTTTCCTTTATCGGCTCCTTTGCCAAAGATATGTATAAATCTCCCTCCAATAACGACGTTAAATTTTTCTTTTAGCTCTTCGAGAGCTTCTTCGTCCGCTTCAACTATCGTTTCGCTGAACTCCCTCTGTTTCGCTCTTTTAGCCCCCTCTAGGCTTAGTCCGGTTATTCTCGCCACCTCTTCATCGGACATATCGTAATATCCCCTTATTTTGTATTTCTTTTTCAGTCTTTCAATTTCTTTTTGTATTTCTCCAAATCTGACACCCAATACAACTACTTCGTAACCGTTTACGACTTCACCGACCCTCTTTCCAAAGTAACCGGCTGGTATGTAAATTGCGGAGCCGTCTTCTGCTATGAAGGGATGGTGAATTCTCATCTCTTCTCTTATTACCTCTTGCTCAGTTCTGGTTTTTGCAGAACAGAAGATTATGGGTATATTTTTTTCCCTTAGAACATTTAACGCTGGCAACGCCTCACTATAGGAATAGTTTTCGTCCAGCAGCGTACCATCCAAATCCGTAAATATTATGTAGATTTTATCACCTCTCCTACTAAACTTTTAAACTATTCGAAATTTCCTCACTATTATTATCATCAAAAATCGGTATATTAAAGTTGCGCTATCAATGTGATGATAGCTAGTCATAGCTCACGAGCGTTTCAGAGTACTCCTCCAAAACCTTCATGAATGTTTTTACATCGATTTCTCTGATTGGAGGTATGGTGACTGTTTTTCTAGGTTTTTCTCCCTGCTTTAACACGTCGTTTGCCCTCAGTTCTTCGAGTATTTTTGATTTTAATTGCCTGTCTGACAGTCTGCTGTGGTATATAGTTGACAGAGAATCGTGAAGCATATCCTTGACGTGTTTTTCTCCCTTCTCTTCATGGATGTGGGGATTGAGGGTTTCTATCTGGAAGATCTCTATTCCGGCACTTGCAGCTTCCCTAAACTTTATTTCACCTCTCCAGAATTCTTCAAAGAGATATATGAACTGGTACGGTTCTATCGAATAACCCGTCGAGTAGCCCATTATGTTGGCAAGTTCCATCGTCATTGCGTGCTCTCCAGCATTTCCCGTCTTTATTATGTGCGTCTCGAACCCCGTTTGGGCTGCGAGAAGTAGGTTTAGGTACTTGTTGGTTACTTCGGAAACTCTGCCCCACTTTTTAAAGTAGAGCTTACTTCTTATGATTTTGGGTTTATGTCTCCAGTGCAGTCTGACCATTGCATATGGCGAGTCTGACATGCAAAGACCGGCAGCAAAATTTTTTATGTATTCGTTGACTGCGCACGGAACGTAGTTATCTGCATCGACAAAGCCTATGTAATCCTTTCCCATATGCTTTGCAAGCAACATGCCAGCTATCATGCCTTCAGCCTTCCCATCTCTAACGAATCCATTTTCGTCGAGTATGTGAGTGTAACCTACCTCTTTAAACGCAAGCCCCAAACCGGGGTCTTTCTGGTGTATAATAGAAACTGGATGCTTAGTAAGGTTGTAGAAGTGCGCTACTACGTCTTTCTCCATTTTAAATACGTCTCTTTTTCCCCTCTGACTGTTTGAAACGACTATTATCGGGCAGTTGCGCGGTATTGCTCTGAGCACACCGTCGAGCAGGTATATCTTTTCGTTCTTGATGGGCACGACAACGATAAGTCTGCTAAGTATGTCTTCTATTTCATCCTTTGAAAAGCTGCGCAGTAGCGGAGTCTCAACTTTCTCTGAGTCGAGCTTTAAAACTTTCTGAACATCGTATATCTTTATTGATCCAAATATCTCGGCATGTCTTGGAGCCTCGATAAGCATCCTAAAACCTCCTCGAAGTCATTTGCTTCGAGCATATATAAAGTTTAAGGTATTTTTTAACAAAAAACAGCTAAAAATAGTTTAGATAGACTAAACCCTCATCAATTTGATCCGCTTTTCTAATTTGGCGAGTCAAATTTACGCCTTTCTACTACTATTGCCGTGTTCCCAACCCTGAAAAGGTGGACCCATCTATCGCCAGTTAGTTCGTTTTCGAACTTTTTTCTTATGTGCCAGTATTCCGAGGGAGGTAGTGAAAAACGGAGGGTCACTTTTCCTGCTCCTGCCTCTTTGAGAGCTTTTTTTATTGCCTGCTTTTCGAAACTGACAACATCTAGTACTTCATACTTCCTAAGGAACGCCGAATTCGCGTCCTCGTTTGAGGTAATAAGTGTTCTGCGCTTGTCTTCTTTCAGAAGCTCAGCTTCTAGCCCTATCTTACCGATGAGGTTCTCTAAAAGTCCCGCTTTTACTACCGTTGTGTCAACTTCATAAAGAAATGTTTTAATTTTTTCTGTAGTTTTTATTTTTACCTTTTCGTCCTCGTTGGTTACTCTTTCCTCTGAAGGCAGCGAAACGGCTGAAACCTTGCATTCTGCAAGCTCGTTCATGTATAGTGCAAGTCTGTTTAACTTGAAATTCAGTGAGGTGTACTCCTTTTCACCCTTCAGGTACATATCGACCCTTTCTGGCGGCATTTGAGGTGGAAGTTCAAAGGCAATTTTGTCCGTTATCTTGCGGTACTTTTCCACAACTTTCAGTGGGTTGGGTTCGAGGCTATCTAGAGTTCTCACGTCTTCTTCAGGAGGACGCGAAGGATCAGAGAATACGACTTCTGCATCTCTTACCATTGCTACTGCATCGTCAGACAGAGCATCTCCCGAAATGATCTCCACGTTTTTAAGCTCCATCACCATCGCGTTCAGAGCAGCGATTACTGCCCTTCTGGGATTGAGCTCAACTCCATACACCTTCCTGCAATACTTAGCAAAGAATATCAACTGCCCTCCAACGCCACAGCTAACGTCTGCCATAACGTCGCACTTCAACCTTTTCGCCCTGTACTCTGCGATTGTCTCTGGCGTTGAGTAACGAAGGCCTAATTCATCAAAAAAGAGTTTGTTACCAATTGTAAATTTTTTTCGAGCTTTTATTCTGAATTTCGCCATCTCATAGATGTCGCTTGGGGAGAGTATTAGTCCCCTATTTTTTACCCTTTTCAGAATTTTTTCCTTTGGAATACCCCTTCTTATTAGCTCTACAGCTCTTGAAACCGCTCTTTCTACCTTAGCAAAATCTGCATTACTCAATTGAACTTCAGCAGCTCTCATTTACTTACTTTTTACTTCTTTTTCTTCTTGATGATGACTACATCGCCTAACGTTGGTGTTAAGCTTTCCCTCCTGGCATTGATTTTAACCTCTGGAATTCTTTCTCTTAGCTTTATGTTGAACAACTTCTCGAGCTTTCCAACAACTTCCGGCTCAGGAGTGATCTCTTTATTCTCGATCTTCTTGATTAGGGACTCTTTCTCCTGAATCTTCTTTGCGAGTACTTCCTGGCTCCAACCCCTCTTTTCTCTTTCCCTCTTTATAATTAAGTTGTAGTCTTCCACGAGTTCTTCGGTAAACTCTATGGGTTTAGGCTGTCTTTTTTTCAAAATGAGCTTCTTAACACCTTGATCAACCTTTTCGGGCTTGGCTGCTCCATAGCCCTTACACCTTGCGCACACCGTAACTTCGCTTCCCTCAACTATCACTTTAAAACCTCTGCCCTTTATTTCCCTACCACAAATCTCGCACTCCATTGCTTTCACCATGCTTACATCAATAACTTCTTATACTCGAACCTCGCTATATATAATTGGAGGTTCCGAAGTGGGAAGCGAGGGCGAAGCAAAGGACATAAAGGATGTTGATATTTCGGAGTACTTGCTTGACAGGCTTAAGCAGCTTGAAGAAGAATATATCAGGCTTAAAGAACTTTACCGTCGCCTCGAAGATGAAAAGAGATTTGTTGAAAGTGAAAGAATTCGCTATGAGAGAGAAGTAAGAAGATTGAGGAGCGAGATTGAAAGGTTGCGTTCACCGCCATTACTCGTTGGCGTGGTATCCGATGTACTTTCCGATGGTCGGGTAGTGGTTAAGAGTTCTACCGGTCCAAAATTCGTCGTTCATGCCTCACAGCATATAAGCAGAGATGAGCTGAAGCCGGGTGCAAGGGTTGCCATGAACCAGCAAACACTTGCGGTTGTTAGCGTATTGCCACCACCAAAAGACCCAATGGTTTACGGCTTTGAAGTTGAAGAAAGGCCAGATGTCACGTATCAGGATATTGGCGGTCTTGAAAAGCAGATCGAAGAGATAAGGGAGGCTGTAGAACTACCCCTAATCAAACCCGAACTCTTCCAAGAAGTTGGCGTTGAGCCGCCAAAGGGAGTGCTACTTTACGGCCCGCCTGGAACAGGCAAGACCTTGCTTGCTAAAGCTGTTGCCCACCACACAAAGGCGACGTTTATACGCGTCGTCGGCAGTGAGTTCGTTCAGAAGTACATAGGGGAGGGAGCAAGGCTCGTTAGAGAGGTTTTCCAGCTCGCAAAAGAAAAAGCACCGGCAATAATATTCATCGATGAAGTTGATGCAATTGCCGCAAAGCGGACGAACAGCGATACGAGTGGCGATAGAGAAGTACAGCGCACTTTAATGCAGTTGCTTGCTGAGATGGATGGCTTTGATCCGAGGGGAGATGTAAAGATAATTGGAGCTACAAACCGCATCGACATCCTCGATCCAGCTATCCTAAGGCCTGGCAGATTTGACCGCATAATCGAAACACCCTTACCAACGTTTGAGGGCAGAGTGCAGATATTTAAGATTCACACGAGGAAAATGAAGTTGGTTGAAGACGTTGACTTCAAAGAGCTGGCAAGAATCACGGAGGGCGCGAGTGGAGCGGACATAAGGGCAATTGTAACCGAGGCGGGCATGATGGCAATAAGAGAGGAGAGAACGAGGGTAAACATGGATGATTTCATGAGGGCTGTGGAGAAAGTTCTCAAGAAGGAGACCCAGCCTGTAGAGCTAAAGGGCGTCATGTTCGTCTAATTAACCTCACTTCGGAGCCTCCACTTGTATTTATTATTGTACTGTCGATATTGTCATCACAAGAACTTTATAGAATGTTTTCTTTATTTAGATTGTAATGTACATGGTGGTTGCAAGACAACTGGCCATTAGGATTCTCGACTCTATATGGCTTTTAAAAGATTTAACACCTTCCGAACTCGAGAAGAGAAAGAATACTCTTGAATACTATCTTCCCAGAATAAAAGATGATAAAGAGAGAGCTGAAACCCTTTTGGAGCTGGGCAGAATAGAGTGTCTGCTCGGAAACACCGTGCAGGCGGCAGGTAGATATCACGAATGCCTGAGATTATTTAGAAAAATTGGCGACAGGCTTGGAATCGGGAGAACACTCTACTGCATAACTCTTCTCCACGTAGAACGTGGGAACGTGGAAAAAGCTGAGAACGTTCTTAGGGAGTGTATGGAATTTGCAAAGGAGTGTGAAAGTTTGTGGCTGAAGGCCAGCTGTTATGTGGCCAAAGCGAGACTCTACTTCGAGAGAGGAGAGTATGGAAAGGCTGTTGAAACCTCGCTGAAGGCCTTCGACATGTTTGGTGAGATTGGAGACGTAGACGGTATGGGAAAATCCCTTCAAAACGCGTGCCTAGCTTTGATGAAAGAAGGCAAAATGGAGAAAACAATAGAGCTTCTTGAGAGCATAAGAGATACTTGGAAGGAGACAAGCAGAGAGAACTACGTCCTGACGAGTCTCCAGCTTGCAGCGATGTATCTTTCCCTTGGGGAAATCGAAAAGGCAGAAAAACTTGTTAAAGAGGCAGAAGTTACGAGTCCAAGGGTTTCTGCCCTTGTCAATATGCTGAAAGCATCCATCAATCTTGCGATGGGAAAAACATCAAAAGCCGTTGAACATGCCGAGAGTGCAAGAGAAACGCTTAAAAAATTGGGTTTGAAGGCTGATCTAGCGTCTGAAATTCTTAAAATCGTCAAAGGTCTATCCTAAGATCGCTTAGGTATACTCCCTCACCCTCCTCCACGTAACCCACGATTCTTCCTTCAATTCCGCTCTTTTCCAACCTTTTAGCCTCCTCTTCTGGCATAATGATGGCGAAGCCCATACCCATGTTAAACGTTCGATACATCTCATCATCGTCAACGTTCCCCAATTCCTGAATGAATTTGAATATTTTTTGAGGCGGTAAGGGATTCGAAATAACGAACTTCGCCTTTTTGAGCCTCTTCAGGTTAAGCAAGCCCCCGCCCGTGATGTGAGCCATGCCGTGAACCTCGTAGTTTCTTATTACGTCAAGAACTTCGATGTATATGCGCGTTGGTGTAAGGAGCTCCTCCCCTATGGTTTTTCCATTCTCGAACTCGTCTGTATAACTTAGCCCGGCTTTTTCTACAACCTTCCTTGCGAGGGTTAGGCCGTTGCTGTGTATTCCGCTGCTGGGTAGGCCGAAAATAACGTCACCAGACTCTATCTTCTCTCCCGTGATAACCTTGTCCTTCTCCACGAAGCCTATTGCCGTGCCTGCTAGATCGAACCCTTTTACCATGTCAGGCAGAGTTGCCGTTTCGCCACCAACCAGGGTTATGTTCGCCATTCTGCAACCCTCTTCAAGTCCCTTTGCGATTTCTGCCATTATTCTCTCGTCAGGTTTTTCTGCTGCGATGTAGTCCACCATCGCTATCGGTTCAGCTCCTACAGCAACGATATCGTTGACATTCATAGCTACGCAGTCTATGCCGATCGTGTCGAATTTGTTCAAAGCTTCTGCAACCATTATCTTACTGCCAACGCCATCTGTTGTTATTGCAACGCCAAAGGTTCCGAAATCGACGATGCTTGCGTAGTGACCCATCAAAATTGGCTGTCCGAAGCCTTTCCGAACGTGCTTGATTTTCTCAACAAGGGCTTTAACAGCCTTTTCCTCCTGCTTTATGTCAACTCCCGACTTTGCGTAGCTGAACTTTTCCAACTTTTTCGTCATCGCTTCTCGTTAGCATTTGCTGTTAAAAAGCTGATGGCTTGTGGAACGACAAGTTAAAGTTATCCAGAGGAAAAATGTTGGTGAACATAATGAAATATGGGGTAGAAACTAGACAGGGAAGGTTGATTATACCGGCTGACTGGAGGAAGAATGAGCTTGAAGGCAACGAGGTCTTTATTATCAAGGAGAAAGGAGAGCTAAGGATAATTCCTAAAAAAAGGCGTGACTTGAAGAAATTTTTCGACAGCGTAGACTTGGGAACGAATATAGACGAGGACGAATTTGAGAGAGATTTTTATGAGGTTTCTTGATGCAAACGTCTTCATTTACGCTTTTTACAAACCCAGAAGTAAATTAACTGATAAGCAGCTGAGAATGAAAAAGCTGCGAAAGAAATAATCGAAGGAATAAACGATGGAAGAGAAGAAGTAGCTACTACTGTTGTGCATCTTTCTGAAGTCTCCAACATACTCAAAAAATCCATGAATTTGAAAGTTCTCCAGGAGTTTCTACTCTCGCTGTACTCGCTGGATAACGTGAAAATCTATGACGTTACTGCCAAAGACTACCTTGCTGCAATAAGCATGGTTAATGAACTTGAACTCGATCCAAACGACTGCCTTGCCATTAGGATTATGAAAAACGCTGGCATTAAGGAAATTTACACTTTTTGACAGAGGATTTGAAGAAGATAAAAGTTATTTAAGTAGGCTTGTAGAAGACTAAAAGTTTTGACGATAAAAACTTAAGAACATCAACATCAATCTGCCATCAAAGCGGCATCTGTAAGAACAGAAGTGCCCTCAGGAAAATAATAGAAGGAAAATAATAGAAGTTGTATGAAGTCGACGCCGAGGTCGAGTACTTAAGTAAAATCGACGAAATCGCTGATAAAATAATCGATTAGAGTTCAATTTCAAGGGAAAATTGAGGAAATCACTGGAAGATAGAAAAGATCTCAAGAAATTCAGAAAAACTCGATTTAGGACTGGAAATCAGAGAAGAAGAGCTGGTTGGTAACTTTTAACAAGGAGTTCATGATCCTTGGAGGGTTCCTACTGAATACAAGTTAGCCTTTTATGCTCGCCCCAGATTGAAGCCTAGAATTCTAGACTTACACGTCAGCTATGCGTGGATGCTCAAATTGAGTGGATATGACATTGAGGAATTCGCAACTCTCGATGGAGGAATTCTGGAAAAAAGTAGAGAGATAGAGTATCTAACAGATATCAGGGTAGTCAACCTTGATTTTATTATTAAAAATACTGAATTATCTGGAAGCACACTTATCTTTCCACAACTCTACTCTTTTCCTTCAACTTCTCGTAAAGCAAGGGAACGAAGAGCCCAACGTCTGTAACAACACCGATGGCTTGAGCTGTTCCACGATCCATCAGCTTTGTTACCGTTGCGGGATTAATATCAACGCAAACAGTTTTTACTGTCGAAGGCAAGAGATTGCCAACAGCGATGGAGTGGAGCATAGTAGCAAGCATGATAACCATATCTATGCCCTGAAGAGCTTCCCGCATTGCCTTCTTAGCTTCCATGACATCCGTTATAACTTCGGGCAATGGCCCGTCATCTCTTATGGAACCAGCGAGAATAAAGGGAACGTTGTTTTTGATGCACTCGTACATGATTCCGTCTTTGATTATCCCCCTTTCAACTGCATTCCTTATTCCCCCTGCAGCGATAATCTTACTTATCGTGTATAGGTGGTGTCTATTGCCTCCCGGCACGGGCCTGCCTGTTCTTATGTCCATTCCGAGCGATGTGCCGAAAATGGATAGTTCCATGTCGTGAACAGCCAGAGCGTTGCCCGAGAGCAATAAATCGACATATCCATCCCTTATCATACCCGCAAGCGCATCTCTTGCCCCAGTATGATCTATCGCTGGCCCAGCAACAACGGCAACCTTGCCACCGTTTCGCTTTAAATTCACGATTTCTTCAGCAATTATATCAATGAGTTCTTCGCTGGGCCTTTCGGATGAAACGCTCCCGCCCATAAACTGGAAGTGGGAAACTCTTCTCGGCCTTTCTGGCGGAACAACGCGAACGCCCTTCTCACCCACTACGATCAAATCGCCCCTCTTAACCTCGTTGAGAAAGAGGCATATGGCCTTACCATCTCTTATTGCTATCACCTTATCCATGCCTATGCCCTCTACGGCCAGCCAGTCTCCTTTATAGTTAACGAAGGTTGGGTGATTCGTTGTAACGTAAAAGTTATCTGGAAGCACTCTGTCTGCTGGAGCTGGCTTTAGTTCTACTTCTTCCGCTTCGGGAATCCTTGCACCAAGTCTGTGAAGGACGTGAAGAATTTCCGTCAGATGCTTTTCGTCCTTTCCGATAACAAGAAGTCTTGCATAGCTGTAGTCTTCCTTCTTCTTCCCAACTCTAAACTCGAGTATCTCAAATTCACCATCAAGGTCAAGGATGGCATCGAGTACCTTTGGCAAAATCATGGAGTCTATCAGATGGCCTTCGAACTCAACTTCTCTTGCGTTCACGCCTCATCCACTCCTCCAAGTACGCTTTTGTTTCTAGTATCGCTTTCTCATCTCTAACCTCTATTGTTGCGTAGCCGTCATAGCCGGCTATTATACTGAGATCAGCGCAACCTTTTCCGAGAGGGAGATGCAAATCGGCCTTTCCATCGTTGTCGTGTAGGTGTATATTTCTTACCCTGTCGAAATACTTCAAGAATACATCATGCCCGCCCTTTGCGTTGTGGTGACCAATGTCGAAGGTGAGGGAGACATCGGTATTTTCCAGCAGGAATTCTATGGCTCTTGTGAGGTATTCGTCAAGCTTTATCGTGTTCTCGATGGCCAGTAGCTCACCGTAATAGTTTGCGAAGGTGTAGAACTCTGTCGTGAGAACTTCATAATTATGCTTTGCGTAGAGCTCCGGCTGGAAGACGAAGCCCCTTGCCGTAATAAACCCGGGATTCCAGCCGATATGGACTGTAACGAGCTTTGCGTCGCATTTCTCTGCAAACTTCATGGTCCTTTCGAGTTCAGCGTAGCTAGCTTTCCGCATTATCTTGCTGACGGAAATGAAGTTCGTGGACGTTGCGGGGGCGTGGAGTAAGACTTCAACGTCGTAGCTTCCCTTTAATTCAAGTACTTCTGCATAGCTGAGATTTTCTAGGGAGTAGTAGGGGTGATCCATCAGAAGCTCTACGTGGGTAAAGTTGTTTCTTGCAGCGAACTCAAAAGCCTCCTTTGGCTTGTGTTCTATGTCCGGTTGGATACCAAGTTTCATGGTTCAACCATGGTTCCTATACCCTCTTTCGTGAACAGCTCCAGCAGAATCGCGTGCTCCCTTGAACCATCTATTATGTGGGCCTTCTCAACTCCTCCCTTTATCGCAGCTATTACTGCTTCGGCCTTCGGTATCATACCACCCTTCAGCCTGCCATTTGAGAGCATTTTTTCGAGCTCCTCAACTTTCAGCCTCGAGATCAGCGATGATTCGTCCTCAACATTTGCAAATATGCCCGCTACATCTGTCATCATGATAAGCTTTTTAGCTTTTAAGGCTGCGGCTATGTTTCCTGCAACTAGGTCAGCGTTCAAATTGTATATTTTACCCTCTAAATCCGCCGCTACCGGAGAAATCACCGGAATAAAGCCGTTCTCCATCAAAATCTGGAGGACTTTTGGGTTGACGTATTCGGTTTCTCCAACATAGCCAAGATCGATAAAGATCTCTCTATCCCCTTCTTTCCTCCTAACCTTCTTCTTTCTGGCAACAACGAGCAAACCATCTTTTCCGCTCAAACCAACCGCTTTTCCACCGTTTTTAATAAACGTGGTAACTATCTTGGAGTTTATCTTTCCGTCGAGAACCATCTCCACGACTTCCATTGTCTCTTCATCTGTAACTCTCAAACCATCGACGAACTTCGGCTTTATTCCAAGCCTTTCCATCTTTTCGGATATTTCAGGCCCGCCGCCATGCACAACAACGGGCTTTATACCCACAAAGTACAGTAGGAGGATATCTCTGATGGTTTTTTCAAGAATCTCCTCATTCACCATCGCATGCCCACCTATTTTTATGACCATGCACGAACCGTGAAATTCCCTTATGAATGGCAAAGCTTCGACTATCGCCTTCACTTTTTCCATGCTCGTAGCTTAATGGCTGGGTTATAGACTTTTCGATGTTTACAGCGGAAAAGTTAAGTTCTTCCTGCCAAAGCTCTGGCTGTGCATTCAACGCATCCGCCCGAAGACAGAGAAATGGAATTACGAGAACACCTTGCGGAGCTAAAGACGAGAACTACGAAGCTCCTCGTCGTGATGCTTGTTGGGATTGGAATCGTTTTCCAGTATTCTGATGAGCTAATAAAGAAGTTCTGGGTGGATGTTTTTAGAGAAAAGCTGGATATGGTTGTTTACACTCCCACGGAATGGATAATGGCCCGCTTAGTA
>QMZF01000003.1 GCA_003663055.1 Archaeoglobales archaeon
CTCTTCGGCTATCTTCTCCATTATCTCCTTCGCTTCTGCTATCGTTATGTACTCAAACTCCTTAACTTCCTTAAAGGCCATAGTATCACGCTTTAAGATGCTCTGGCCTGACGATCAGAGTCTTGTACTTTCCACCGTCTCTTACCTCTACTAAATACGCTCTCCCTCTCTGGCCTATAATCCTTCCAGTTCTCCCCTGAAAGCGAGGATGAGGCATACCCTTGTGGACAGCGGAATCTATGTCTATATGAACGTACTGACCCACTTCAAAAGTTTGAAGAGCCCTTCTAATTCGTATTCCCTTCTCCCTCACACCCTTCCTGAGCTTCCTTCCGGATTTAAACCTGAAGCCGTGAGATTTCCAGCCCATCTTCAAACCTCCTAATCGATACCGCCTTCTACCCTGATTACGTCGAGCTTAGCAACTCTCGCATAGCTATTTAAAACTTCCGACAGACTCGGCTTCGTTCTGCCTTCGTCCCCGCTGATTAGCTCCTTTATGTAGAGCCCGCTCTCCGCTTCAATTTCGATTATTGCCCTTCTTCCTTTATGAAGGAGTAATCTAAGATCGTACGTCCTCTTCTTTCTTAACAGCTTTGTCCTTCTGTGCTCAACGCGCTTTGGCGTGAACTGCTCTATCGTTCTATTGCTGAGATTGCTAATAGCCTTTTCGAGTTCTTCCTCGCTCACCTCTCTATCGAATTCCACAACAGCCCTGTAAACTTTCTTAAACTTCTCGTTCTTTATGAATTCTACATCCTTAGCTTTCGCAAACTTCAAACAGCAAACTGCAACTTTTCCTCCAGCTTCCTCGTTTATGATCCTTTCTAACGCCTTGAGATCAACTTTTCTCTTCTTTGGTTCCCGAATCTCTACGATAAAAGGCCTGCCGTTTCCCAACATTCTTGCATCGACATCCTCCCTGCCCGCTCCGTGCAAAATGGCAAAACTCCCCTCTGCAAGCCTTTTACAAGGTTCTGCAATTAACTCCTCCACAGATGTAGGATACTTCTTACCCGTAAAGTTGCAAGCTTTGCAACCTTTACCATTGCATGCGGAACATGTCCACCTCGTTTGCGGAATTCCACGAACCCTCTTCTTGTACCTGCCGTAGATGTAGAGCGGAGCTACTTGAACTTGAAAGGTTTCCTTCTCAACGTTGTATATTATCGTAACGTCCGGCTCTCTTGACGGCCTTTTCCCAGTAAGCTTCGCTATTGCCTTGGAAAGTTCTCGATTGAACTCATATTTGATGCTTCTTCTCCCATTACCGTATTTTTCAAAGATATATTCCTCGAGGGCTTTTATACTTCCTTCAAGTCTACACCCAACTTGAAACGTGTCAAACTCATAATCTTGAAGGCTATCGATCACTTCACGGGCAATGCTTTCTATTCTCCATAACAAGCCGGAGCAGAGCATACATTTAACACTTTCAACTTCTCTAACCCCATGGATTCCAAGCCTGTCAATGCACTTCTTGCAGAGTTCGAGCATCAAAGGAAGTAAGGAGGAAAATATAAAAAATTAGGGCAAAAAGATGTCCAAAGTATTCACGTTTCGAGACTTATGAATTTTATTTATTGGATTTAAACTTAAACATAAAGAAATCAAATAGAAAAGTTTTTGTATTCGAATGAGATCTAATAATAATAGTGGTGATGGCGGAGGCTGCGAGCTGCATTGCGGATGCATTTCAGGATGCGATAGTAGAGACGGACAGTGAGGGTAGGGTGACATTCTGGAACAAAGCAGCAGAGAAAATCTTTGGATATACGTGGGAGGAGGTAGCAGGAAAGCCTGTATGGGAACTAATAGTTCCAGAAAAATATTTAGATGAAAATAAAAGTTTCGAAGAGTTCAGAAAGACTGGAAATTCAAAAGTCGTTGGCAAATTGATCAGAACGGAAGCAAAGAGGAAGGATGGTACGATCTTTCCAGTGGAGCTCTCTATATCAAAAAGGAGATTGAAAGGAGAGTGGAGAACAATAGCCGTTATCAGAGACATAACCGAAAAGGTGGAGGCGGAGAAAAAAATAGAAGAGCTGAACAAACATCTAAGAATCCTGAATAGCATCTTAAGGCACGACTTAAAAAATACCCTAACCACAGCGAAGCTTTGTCTAGAACTCCTTAGAGGAAGTTCTCCTGCTGAGGTTGTTGAAAAGCTCGAGAGTCAGCTCAATAAGGCTTTTGATATAATAGAGGACATTAAAAATGCTGAACTCATGCTGAGCGCTGGTGAGCTCCGACCAGTAAATTTAGGAAAAATTGTGAGAGAGTCTGCCAGTGAATTCGGGATAGAGTGCGATGCAGATGACGTCTACGTCATGGCGGACTCAGCAATAAAATCCGTAGTTTACAACCTAATACACAACGCTCTCGTGCACAACAAGGATGTCAAGGTAAGGGTATCTCTTAAAAGAGTAGATGGATTAGCAGAACTCAGAATTGCCGATGATGGGCGTGGGATACCGGATGAGCTAAAACAACTAATCTTCAAAGAGGGATTTAAAGGTGAAACTGGTAGAACGGGGTTAGGATTATACCTCGTCAGGGAAACGGTAAAAAGGTATGGAGGCAGCGTTCACGTAGAGGACAATAAGCCAAGCGGTAGTGTTTTCGTTGTTAGATTGAAGTGCCTACCCGATCAAGTTCGTAGTGAACTATAACTATGCATTGATCCGCTTGAAGACTTAGAGGAGACACCTTGATTACTTTCCATGCTCTTCTCAGAACTTCCTTCTCTTCTCTCTCTGCAAGCCCGATGTGATCGCCTAGAACAAACAGGCAGTCGTGGAGCTTTACATTTCTTATGTCCTCTCCATCTTCCCTGAGATAGATGATCTTATATGGAAGTTCGTCCAATAGCTCCTCCAAGCTCTTCTTCGCAACATAAACCCCTGGACTGCTTTTCTTCCAGTTCTTTCCCACTTCAATCCCAAGAGCTTTTCTTAGTATTCCACCTATATTCCTTTCATCCGGAGCCATGTACTTTACCTCACTCCCTTTGATGAGCACGGCTTTTGGTGGCTCTGGTTCGCCGAGAAGTAGGAGGTAAACTTCGACGTCTCTCCTTATACCATGAGAAATGAATAGTGCTTGAGCAACGCACCTGCAAAGAATATCCATCCTACCGGCTCCAGGCAAATCGTTGAGGTTGAATGGCTTTGTTACGGCTTTGTTCCCGATTATCAGGAAGGCTCTCATTACTCGAGGAAAGGTCTCGACGTTACGTAAAACTTTGCAAATACATACAGAGCAACAGAAGTAGCTATCACCAACGAGAGACAGTGGACACTGCTCTGAATGTACGCTCCAAGCAAGCTGAGCCCGATAAGATAAACGAGAATGTAGGAATACGAGAGAATTTCCTCACTGCCCTCCGGGAAAAAGGCAGCTTTCAATTTCTTGACGTTTAAGAGGACGTAGAACATGATAAAAGCGATTGAAAAACTCACAGCTCCAGCGATTATACATGGGGTTGGCTCGTAGACACCCAACACGTTATGATAATTGTAGTCTATTTCTCTGCCCACAAGCCAAATCACCGCTCCATATATTGTTGCATCCCTAAGCCTTCTTGCGGAGAACTCCATTCTACCTCTTGAGTTCGAGAATAGATATAGGGCTGCCAGTACAGTGAGAAACGCTGTAAATAGATGGGTAAACCCAATGGATGTCTGGATCGCGTATCCAAACGCGTGGCTGATAAAACCAATGGTTATTATACCATAGAAGATCATCAGTACCTTTAAATCGCACTCTCGATACCCAAAATCTGATATAGAAACCAGAGAATAGCCTATTAATCCTGTAAAGAGCGTAACCAGGCTTGTAAGAAGATAAATCATTGTGGAATATTTAATTTCTAAAATTTATAAAGTTTTCGCTAAATCAAGAACCTTACATTGCGATAGAGTCTATAAAAAGTGTAGAACGTGAGAACTACTGCAATAAGCAGAGCTGCGTGCAAGTTTTCAACGGCCATACCGCCAACGAGGATTACCAGAAAAGCCATGTAAATGACTTCTGTATCGTCGAAGAAATAGAAATCGTTTCTATCCAAAGCTCTAATGGATTTAATAGCAAAGTAGAGTACAGGAATTGCTATTAACGCAACGGTTAGTGGAAGCATGCCGACAAACGATAAGCTTTTGGCAGTAAGCCAGACCATGGAAGCGTAGATAAGACCATTTTTAAATCTTTCTGCATTCAATCCCTCAAGTTTAACGTTAGAAGCCAGGTAAAGGGCGGCTAGAGAAAGAAGAAGGGCTAAAATCATATTGGCAAAATCGAAGTCGAAAAAATGAATAAGTCCATAAATAACAAACGTCATGCTCATAAATGCGCAGAAAACAAGTGTTACTTTGAGATACTTACTGTAGTCTCCTGCAAGCCCAGCACTATAACCAATTAAACCGAGAGCTGATACAATTATACCAATTACCATTACAAGATAATGATGATAAAATCACTTAAATCTTTTTCGATAAAATAGATAAATTAAATTTTTAATTTAAAGTCTTATTCGCTTGGAGGCTTTCTCTTTTTCTTTGGCAAATCTTTTTCGCAAACAGGAACGACTTCAACATAATCCCTATACAGCCCCCTCCTCCATATACCCATGTAGTGAAGGTGTTCAAAGCAAACCGGTTTCTTGCAAATTGCACACCTTCGCCATGTTTTGCCTTCGTCTTCCGGCTTTAAAGGCTTCTCACAAATGACACAGCTTAGTTCCTCCATCGCTACCACCTCATATTTCAACTGGCGATTCAGCAATCACCTTTGCAAGATCTGCTGCGGTGAAGATCCCCTTAACCTCCTCACCTTCCATGACAACGAGGCGTTTTATTTTCATGTCTGCCATGATTCTCGCAGCCTCTCTGACATCGTAGTCTGGAGAGATGACGATCAGAGGTGTCGAAGAGTACTTTCCAACATCCTCTTCAAGACTGCCTTCCAGCAAAACCCTCGAAAGCAAGTCCCTTTCTGTGAAAATCCCGAATGGCTTTCCTTCCCTTGTGACTATGACACTGCCAATTCTTTTTTCTCCCATTATCTTACACGCTTCCTTCACCGGCGTTTTGTAATCCACAGAAACAACTTCTTTCACCATCACGTCCCCTATCCTCATGCTTGAAAATTCGTCAGGAAACAAATAAACAGTTTTCGGTTTTCGTCGTAGCATTTTGTTTTTGTCTCTCTTCAGGACGCAAGAGAATCCGGAAAATTACTTGGTTTACAAAATGGAGTGATTGGGGTTTTAACCCAATTTTTATTGATGCATTATGCTTACATTAATTTATGATATTCTGAAATTTAAATAGTAGAATAAAACGACATCGCAGCCTTGAAATAGTTGGTATCTAAGTTCCAAACATGGAAATCATTCCTCTTGCCTTCGACTCCTTTGGAGCGAGAAGTATGGCAACATTTGTTAAGGCAGAAACGCCGATTATAATTGACCCCGGCGTGGCGCTGGGCCCAAGCCGGTATGGGTTGCCGCCCCATCCTCTCGAATATCAGCGTGAAGCGGAGTTATGGGAGAAAATAAAGGAGTTCGTTGAAAAAGCAGAAGTAGTCGTGATAACCCACTACCACTACGACCACCACAATCCCAACGAAGTTGAAATATTCAGGGGGAAGAAACTATTGATAAAACATCCAAAAGACCACATAAACTTCAGTCAAAAGAAAAGAGCCGCATACTTTTTAGATCAGCTAAAAGGAATTACAGATGATATCGATTATGCAGACGGAAAGAAGTACGAGTTTGGCGGTGTGGAGTTAATCATATCAAAACCAGTATTCCATGGCACAAGTGATAAGCTTGGTTACGTAACGGAAGTTTGCGTTGATGATGGAAAACAAAAGTTTCTATTCTCCTCCGACGTTGAAGGGCCAGCTATTAAGCATCAACTCGACTTCATGCTTGAATGCAACGCTGAAACGGTTTTTATCGATGGCCCTATGACCTACATGCTCGGCTACCGCTATTCTGCCAAATCTTTCAATGAATCCGTCAAAAATTTGATTTCGCTGATTGAAAAAACGAACGTCAAAGTACTTGTCCTCGACCACCACCTTGCGAGGGATCTAAAGTGGAGAGAGAAGCTAAAAGATGTTTTTAATGTTGCTAGCGAAGCTGGAGTGAGGGTATGCTCTGCGGCAGAATACGCAGGTGTTAAGGAAGAGATGTTGGAGGCTCTCAGAAAGGACCTCTACAAGCTATACCCTGTCAAGTGATGGCAAGAATTTATATGGATTAGTCATGAAGATACCATAATGATTAAATACTCTCAATTGACGTGTGTAAAAAATTGCTGGGTGTTCGATATGGCTAAACTAGATGTTATAATTATTACTGGGAGAACTACCGATCAGGGCATGGCTATCGATGAGAAATTAAGTGAGGAATATATGAAATCTGTTGCTTTCTGCGAGATGAATGAGGAAGATATGAAGATTATTGGTGTTAAAGATGGTGATAGGATTAAAGTGAAAACAGAATTTGGAGAAGTTGTTCTTTTTGCAAAAAAATCGGCAGTGGAAGATCTCGAAATTCCAAGAGGTGTAGTTTTCATTCCGATGGGGCCCTACGCCAACCAGGTCGTTGGAGGAAGAAACGGTTCTGGAACACCCCGGTTTAAAGGTATAAAGGGTGTCGTCGAAGCCACGCAGGAGGAAGTTAGGACTATTCGAGAGCTGGTGGTGGGCAAATGAGGAATGCCGTCTGTACTTTCTGTGGAAACGTTTGCGATGACATAGAGTTCGATGGCGTAACTGGAAAGAACCTCTGCCCTATTGGTGAGGCAAAATTTGCCGCAAAGCGCAGGATTGAGGCACCGATGGTAAGGGGCAGAAGGGTTAGCTACGAGGAGGCTATTGAAAAAGCTGCAGAAGTTCTTGTTAACGCAAAGAGACCCCTGCTTTATGGCTGGGCATCAACCGTTAATGAGGCTATAAGACTCGGTGTAATTCTTGCCGAAAAGCTTGGTGGTGTATACGACCAGTGTTCAAGTGTTTGCCACGCACCTTCAACGCTCGCGATGATTGAAGAAGGCATACCTGGCGGAACTCTTGGCCAGGCAAAGAACCGAGCTGATGTCGTCGTTTTTTGGGGTTGCAATCCTGTTGAAGCACATCCCAGACATCCGTCGCGCTATTCTGTTATGACTAAAGGTTTTCTTACAAAAGGAAGGCAACACAGGCACGTCATAGTTGTGGACGTTCGCAAAACTGCAACAGCTTACCTAGCCACCGAATTCTACCAAATAAAGCCGGGTTACGATTATGCCGTATTCACGGCTCTCCGTTCGATAATAAACGGACATGAAAAAGCTGTTCCCGAAGAGGTAGGAGGAATAAGCAAGAAAAAGCTGAAGGAGCTTGCAGATATACTTATAAATGGAAAGTATGGGGTCATATTCTATGGTTTGGGTTTGACGCATTCGAGAGGACAGGACAGAAACGTCGAAAACATAGTAAAGCTCGTTCAAACTCTAAACAGGCACACGAGGTACATCCTGCAACCTATGAGGGGGCACTTCAACGTGGTTGGGGCCGGAGAAGTTGCTGCATGGGAAGCTGGTTATGAGTATGCTATTGATTTCAGCCGAGGTTATTCCCGATTCCTGCCCAGCGAGTTTACTGCTGTTGAGGTTCTTGTAAGGAGGGACTGCGATGCAGCTCTAATAGTTGCTAGTGATCCTGCAGCTCATTTTCCGAAAGAAGCTGTGAAAAGACTTGCAGAAATCCCGGTAATCCAGATAGACCCACATCCAAACGTTACAACTCTGCTTGCGGATATAGTCATACCTTCAGCACTTGTTGGAATAGAAGCGGAGGGAACGGTCTACCGCATGGACGGAATACCGCTCAGAGTAAAGAAACTTAAAGATACGGGATATTGGAGCGATTATGAGATTCTAAAACTCATGCTCGATAAGGTTATCCAGCTAAAAGGTGAGTAAAATGCTGCATATCAAGAACGGAATTGTTATCGATCCAAAGAATGGGATTATTGGAGAAAAGATGGATATATTCATCAAAGATGGAAAAATCGTTGAAGAGGTAGAAGTTAACGGGTGTAAAACCATTGATGCTAATGGAAAACTTGTCGTTGCCGGAGGAATCGATTTACATGCTCACATTGCTGGAGGTAAGATAAACACGGGCAGAGCTATGCGGCCAGAGGAAATGAGGCATGTTAGGCAAAAAACAGGCAAGTTTAGGGCTGCTGTAGGCAGAACCCTGCTTACTTCTCCAGCGATAGGATACGAGTACGCCAAAATGGGATACACAACTGCAATCGAACCTGCAACACCCTCAATATACGTAATACACACTCATGAGGAGCTCGATTCCATACCGATAATCGATAAGGCTACGCTTCCCCTCTTTGGCAACTGGCACCCGGTTTTGAGGTATTCGGCTGACAAGGACATCGAGAAGCTGAAATCCTTTGTTGCGTGGGTATTGGAGAGAACTAAAGGCTACGGAGTTAAACTCGTTAATCCTGGCGGCGTTGAAGCTTGGATGTACGGAGGTAACGTTAAGAGTATTGACGACACCGTTCCAGGATTTGGTGTTACGCCAAGGGAAATAATAACGTCGCTAATAGCTGCGGTTGAAGAGCTTAAGCTTCCGCACTCCGTTCACATCCACTGCAATAATTTGGGCATGCCCGGCAATTATGAAACAACGATGGAAACGATAAAGCTAGCAAAAGGCTTTGAGAATGAAAGAAGACAAGTTCTTCACGTCACCCATGTGCAGTTCAACGCTTACACCGGGAGCTCGTGGAGGGATATTGGAAGCGGAGCTGAACACATAGCCAAGCTCATTAACAGCATGGACAACGTTACAATTGACATGGGTCAGCCGATATTTGGGTATGCAACGACAATGACGGCAGACTGTCCGTGGCAATTCGAGTTACACAAAATTGCAAAGGCCAAGTGGTGCAACAGGGATATCGAGCTTGAAACTGGAGCTGGAATAGTTCCGTACGTTTACAGGCCAAAGAACCCCGTCAATTCGGTGCAATGGGCTGTCGGTTTAGAGCTCGGGCTTTTAGTAGATTCTGAGAAGATAGCAGTTTCAACGGATTATCCAAACGGTGGGCCCTTCACGTCCTACCCGTACATTGTTACGCTTCTTATGAGTAGGAAATTCCGCGAAGAAGAAATGAAGAAAGCTCATCCGTACATGGAGAAAGCTACATCTCTTTCTTCGATAGACAAGGAGAAGAGCCTCGAAGAAGTAATCACAATGACCCGTGTTACTCCGGCAAAGGTTCTTGGAATGGAAAATAAAGGCCATCTTGGTGTTGGAGCAGACGGAGACGTCGTCATCTACGACATAGACCCGCTGAACTACAGCTCAAACGACTGGCAGACGATACTTAAAGCATTCGAAAATCCGCTGTACACGATAAAGAGTGGAGAGATCGTAGTTAAGGATGGTGAACTCGTAGGCGAAACTTGGGGCAGAACGTTCTGGGTTGATGCCAGAGCCGATACAACAACCGAAATTATTGAGGCCGATTTGGAAGAGTACTTCAACTACTATACGGTAAAGTGCTGTAACTACGGAGTTAAGGAAGCGTGGCTGCGGAACCCTGTACGCATCACCGCGGGGTGATGGTTTGCTGGTAATAAGACCAAGATCGGATTTCGAAGTCAACGTTGAAGCGGAAATAACGCCGGAACTTGCAACAAAGCCGGTTGAGGAGATAAGGCGGTTCAGGGTTTACTACGGCAACAGGTTAGTTCCTTTGGAGGAGCTGTTTGATTTAGAAAAGAAGGGTGATGAAGAGGTACTTATCCTTGAAGGAGACTTCAGCAGGGTTAAGTGGGTAGGAATGGGGATGCAGAGCGGCGAAATTATCGTAAAGGGCAACATTGGAGCTCACTGCGGAGCGTTCATGAAAGGTGGCAAAATCGTTATCGAAGGCAATGCTGATGACTGGCTTGGAGCTGAGATGGAGGGTGGAGAAATCATTGTAAAGGGAAATACAAGGCATCTCGTTGCCTGTCCGTACTGGGGAGACCTTGAGGGGATGAAGGGTGGAAAGATAACGATTGAGGGCAACGCAGGCAACTACATCGGCGAGAAGATGTGTGGCGGGGAGATTGAGATTAAAGGGAATGCGGGCGACTTCATTGGGACGGAAATGAAAGATGGCAGGATAGTGATTCACGGGAGTTGCGGGTACGTAGGCGGAGACATGAAGGGTGGAGAAATACTTATAGGTGGAAGTTTTGAGCTCGTCCCAGCGTTCGTGAAGATGGAAGACGGTTTTGTTGGAGATGTCAATGTGGGTGGGCAGGGGAAGGTGAAAGTGTTGAAATAACAAATTTGTTTTTTATTCACATTGAACAAGATCAAACGAGGCTCAGTTAGCGGGATAATCCAGAGTTGAAAAGAGAAGGCAGGAGCGATTTGGTGGAAAGCTTTCTTCACTTTCACAATACCTGAAAAATTTTTATCGCTTAACTTTTTACTTGTTTGCGTGCCAAGAAGGCAAGGGAAAAAGAGAAAAATCGAACCTCTTGGAACTCACTCTACCAGATATATTGATACAGATCATCTGATTGCGTATATTTATAAAGAGAGGGATAAATACCCTCTTGTTAGGAAAATTAGTACTCTTGCACCTATAGTCATAGTTTCGATGGTGGTAATAGGTGAGGTTATTAATGAAATACTACAAAGGGAGAAAAGGAATGAGGAAATTTCTGAAAGAATTTATAAATTGGTGGAAATTATTAAAGTCATGGGAGCAGACATTCAACCAGCGTCAGAAGAGGCTTTGAAGATAGCATTAAAATGTTTGGAAATAGATGATCGCCTTAAGCCAACTGATGCAGTCATATTTGCTCAAGCTCTATGTGATAAGGATTCTGTTCAACTTCTTACCTTTGATGATGTACTAACGACTTCACTCAGACTACAAGAATTTGAGGAAAAATTAAGAAAAGAAGGAAAAAGGTCACGTCGATTGAGGATTAGTCAAATTAAGTCATAGCCTGTACTTCTTTGAGAATATTTCTTACGTAATTCTCGTCAATTTTTCTGAATCCCACTGTTAAATCTCCTTTTAAGTCAATAACTTTCTTAACCACAAGTTCTTCAAGTTTATCTTTGGAATATACCCCCAAATTAGTCAAATGTTTATTTCTCTCCCATACAAAATGTGCTGTTGCTATAACCTCTAACTCCGCTGGAGTCTTACCCTTAACGAACTCCTTGAATTTTTCAAATTTATTTTTATCGTATCTGACTTTACTCAAATCTCCTTGGAATTCCGGTAATTTGTAGTAGTCATCAGCTAAAGCGGACGAATACGGCCCTCTTAGGTACAAATTAAATGGGTAGTCGAACTTCATTCCAAATATCTCTTTGGCTATATACACATACTTTTGCAGTCTAACTCTACTCTCAAATGAGTTAATATTAAATTTGTGGATTTTAGCCTCTCTCAAAAGGTTTACAAACTTTGCCAACTTCGATAACCTTTTGTCTTCTCCGGTCATACCATTTACCTCTTTTGTATATTTTAGTATGATTAGGTAGTATTTAACCTTTTATAGATTTAGGGTATGGTGAAAGTATTCATTCATAAGTTAGGTCAAATAAAATCTTTCAATTATCACGTAGAAAAATTTACACCTTTCCAATTCAGTCCCTTCACCACAGCCCAATGCAATATTTTGGCCTAGTACCTGCCGGTGGCAATTCTACACCTATCCGGATTATCACAGAGAAGGCGACTGGGTGGACGGGCCCTACTTATACAAATGAGCTAATTTTTATTTTTTTATTTTTAAGAAAATCGCTGAAGATGTACAGTTTGAGGAATTGCTAAAAATAAAAATCAGTGTGAATCGCTTATGTGCACGTGTTCTTCTAGCAATACCGCGGATTCTCCATACGCGTTTCTCAGAATTTCAAGTCTTAGTACTTCTTCTGGCTTACCGATTATGAAGTAACTTCTGTTCAGTAGGGCTATAAGATCTGTGTAGGGGAGGAGAAGAACCGGATCATGGCTGGTAACTATTACGAGCTTTTTCTCTGCTATATCTCCTATGAGTTTTGCGAGTTCCACCTTGCCAAGAGGATCGACAGAGGAGAGAGGCTCGTCAAGCAGGAGTATTTCTGGTTCGTAAACCATCGTTCTTGCAAGCAAGACTCTCTGCCTCTCCCCACCGCTTAGTTCCCAAAAGCACTTGTTCCATCTGTCTCTAGGTAACTCGACCTCTTCAAGAACCTTTTTTGTTCTATCGATTTCATCCTTCGTGGCGAATACCCTCGGCCACCTGTTCTCGTGTATTAGCAGCGAATTAAACACGACTTCCCAAGCCGTAACCGGGTAGATTCTATCTAGCGGTGTTATCTGGGGAACGTAGCCTACTAGCGGGCCAACCCTGCTCGGCTTCCCAGTGACATCCCTGCCGTTTATGAGCACCCTTCCACTGTCAGGCTTTACAAGACCAAGGATTACTTTAAAAAGCGTTGTCTTACCTGCTCCATTGGGGCCTATTATCTGAACGAGTCTTGGGCCTTTAAGCTTCAGTGTGAGGTTAGATAGTATGCTTTCTCCACCAAAGGTGAGGGTAACGTTTTCGATACTTATTTCCATAATGCATCTAGTGTGCACAGCTGTTAATAAACTTTATAAGTCGGTGTGCACAGCTATCTGTGTGCGTGTTGTAAAGGCTGCGCTTGCATTAAGGGTTATAGCGATAGCAACCATCTTTATTGCGCTTAGTTTTACAGCGTGCGCTGAGAACTTGCAGATCGTCGTCACCTTTCCGAATCTTAAGGAAGACGTTAGCCTCATTTCGTGCAACGACAGCATTACATCCGTAGCCCCAGCCGGTGTTGAACCCCACAGCTATCAGCTAACTCCAGAAAACGTTAAAGTGCTTAAGAATGCAGATTTGATAGTTTCTACAGCCCACGCTCCCTTTGAAGTGAGAATTAGAGAGATGGTAGAAAGAGGAGATGTCAAAGCCGAACTAATTGAGATTCCGGGCATACCTGGCATAAAAATTCTTGATAATCCCTCAACTGGACAACCAAACCTGCACATGCCCATCTACGATCCTGAAAACTACAAAACCTTCATTATGTATACTGCAGACGTTCTTTCAAGGCTCAACGCTGAAAATGCAGCAGAGTACAAGGCAAAAGCTGAAAGCGTAGTTAAAGAGGTGGATGAGATAGTCAAAGCCGTGCCAAAGCTGAATGCTGTTGCCGCAGCCGACATTCCATCGGCTCAGTATGCGGTTTCGTGGCTCAACGTAACGGTGAGGTATCTGGTCGTAAAGGAGCCGAGCTTACCTGCAACGCCCGAAGAGCTGAGGAGTATGGAGAAGGCAATGAAAAGCGGAGAAATTCAGCTTGCCGTAATTACGCGTTCAAATTCGAAGGCATCTTCAATGCTCGAAGAACTTGCAAAAGAAAACGGAGTTCCAGTTCTGTATGTAGAGTCGGCGGTTTCAGTAGAAAGCGTGCCGGAGAAACTGAAAAGTATTGCTGAAGAGGTCAAGGGAATTAAAGAGGTTGAAAAAACAGCAAAATCGCCTGGTTACGGTTTGCTGCTTGCCATCGTTAGCATGTCTATAGCATTGAAGGGTCTGAGAAGATGAAGAGGCAAGCTGCTCTTTTTTTGATTTCCCTTGCGCTATGCGCATTTTCAATCCATGAACTCTCGAGGTGGGCAGTGGTGATAATCTTCGCCTCTTTAACGTATGGCGCCCTCAGCCCATTAATTTCTGCAAGGAGGCTCTATTTTCTTTCTGCTGCTTCTGTCCACACAGCACTTCTTGCCGTTGTGCTTGCAATTCCCTTGGCAAAGCTAACAGGCCTGAATGAATACGGATTTGCCGTAGCTATAGGTTTAGCACTAACGTACTGTGTTGGTTATGCAATATATAAAGGAATGAATTCCGATGTTGCCACTGCCGTTTTCGTGTCTTTAACAGCTTCCCTAAGCGTCTTGGCAATGTACTTCGTTTTGACGAAGTTTTCC
>QMZF01000004.1 GCA_003663055.1 Archaeoglobales archaeon
AGGTATATTCCTCCTTTACCACTCCTAATTCTTTCAACAAGCCTCCTTACAAAGTCAACCACATTGAGATTCTTTATTTCATCAAAATGAACCCATCTTGCTTCAAGCGCATCACTACCAACTCTCAACTCTCCACCAACGATGCGTGCATAAAAGTCTATAATTACATAATGAAATTTTATCTCCCCATTTTCAAGAAAGATCTCCTCACTCACACAGGCCACATCGCCAACGTCTATTTCAACTCCGCATTCTTCTTTAATCTCTCGCTTTAAAGCCTCTGCAAGCGTTTCTCCAGCGTTAACGAGCCCTCCGGGTATTGACCACTTAAGCCTGTTTGGTTCGTTCGCCCTTTTTACTAGCAGGATTTTTTCATCCTCAATTATTACCGCTCCTACACCAACGGCAGGCTTACGCATTGTATTGAACACCTCGTAAGCCTTTATCGAATCACTTGCTGAATCTGTTGAACGATTTCGTCAACTTTCCCCGATATTCCTTGTGTAATGTACTCAACGGCTATCGCCGCCAGGAATATTGCCATCACCCTCGCAACGATGTCGGCGCCACTCTTTCCCAGTAAATGTATTATTTGATCACTGTATATATGTGTAAGCCTAACAATAAGGTAAACTAGAACTACACTTAATACAACCGTAAGCATACCTATAGCATCCTTTGCCTCCGAAGCGAGAACTATAGCTGCAGTAATTGCCCCTGGGCCTGTGTACAACGGAAGAGCAATTGGAAATACCGCGAGGCTATCAATGTCTCTGCTCTCAATCCCCCTCTTTAAGTACCTCTCCTTTGCTGCTCCACCCTTCAGAATGTCGTATGCGACGAGAAAAAGAAGTATGCCTCCGGCAATTCTCAGTCCATCTATAGACACTCCAAAGAACCTTAGAGTTGCCCCTCCTGTTAGCGTTATCAACACCAAAAGACCTGCAGCGATTATCGTGGCTCTTTTCGAAATTCTTTCTCTAATATCGGAAGGTAGGTCTTCGGTTAAAGCGATAAAGAAAGGTATGTTGCCCGGCGGATCGATTATGATGAAGAGAGTTGCGAAGCACGTGATAAAAAAGCTCAAGTAGTCCATCCCAACCCCTCGAGAGCACTCTTTACGTTTTCGAGTAGCTTTAAGGCGCTCTCCTGTGTGGGAAAGCTAAAAAGTCCACAGTCAGGGCCTACGTACGAAAGTACGTCTCCGAATTTATCATAGGCTCTCTCAATTCGCCTCTTTATTACTTCAACGCTCTCGATTTCTTCTATCGCTCTAACCGCAAGCTCGGGATTCTGCCATACATTTACATTGTGTTTTGCGTTAAATTCTGCAATTATGGCATCGATATCGCTCCTTGCAACACCAATCCTCAATCTTTTGCCTGCTGAGGAAACTTCATCGCAATCAACAAAGTCGAGTACTTTTTCGTCCCTTGCAGCTTCAATACCGAAGATGTCAATTTCGCTCACTTCGAGCAGTTGGGTATAATAAAGGGGAGAGTGCATGTGAATTTGTATGTCCACATCGAAGCTGAAAGGTTCGTATGCAAGCCTAAGCTGTTCAACGCTTGGCTGGAGCTCTGGATTGACACCCAAGCTTGGTTCATCTATGCTGAGGGAACACACATCCAGCCCGTTCATTGCGTTGGCTGCGAAGCGGGAAACTGAAACCGCTAAATTTTCGAGTAGGTCGTCGTATATCACGCCCCCGAACTCTCTGTAGTATAGCTCGAAGGGGCCTGTAACGCAGATTCTCACGTTGCCCTTGTAGTTCATGGCCTTTATCGCTTCAACCTCTCTTATCACCGCATACTTCCTTGCCACGAGGTATGCATCCTCTTGCAGTTCGGGATTCCTTATGATCGACATGAACTGTTCAATCATATCTTGAAACTGGGGGTAGTTGGGGCACTGTACAACCTTTGCCTTTAGCAGAAAAGTTCGCTGTACGAGTTCCTCGTACTCCTTGCTTTCCGTGTTTTCAGATACCCACTCCCTTGTAAGTCCAGAGGGGAGGGGAAAACTACCTATGTCATCAAAAACAACCCTCATTCTTTTGCCTCCCTCCTGCTTTTTATGTCCATTATTTCTGCCCACGCCACCTTCGGCTCGAGTGTATTCTCGTTCAGCTCGATTGTATCCTCAGAGTTCCAGACAGTTTCAAAAAACTCCTTGGCTTGCATTGCAAGTTCCTCGTTTTCCGCCCAGAATCCTATTTCGTAGTTCTCCCAGAGCCCAGTCTGAGTTATATTTGCTGTGGTAATGAGCACTTCTCTTCCATCCACAGCAACCAGTTTCGCGTGTATGTTGTCGTTCAGTCTTACGGTTCCAGGAGGGAACATTTCAAGAAATCTCTTTAATGTGAAATATTGTTTTTTGTCTTCATAAACTTCCTCCACGCTCTTGAAAACCCTCCTCTCGTAACTCGGCCAGGTTATAATTCTAACCCTAACCCCCCTGTCTATTGCCGGTTTTAGTTCTGCAGTTAACCAGTCGGTGTAGTAGATGTGGGGAGAAGTGATTAGTATTTCGTTATTGGCCTTTCCAAGCATTTCCCTCATTTTAGAGACTATATCTCCTCCCCAGGGAGTTCCTGTGAGGACTTTCATCTTTTTGTACTTCTCCTCCGAGCGGTAGCTCATGTAAAGAAGTCCGAAGAACGCTAAAACAATAATCGATGCGCCTATAAGGTTGAGCGTCATGAAGTTCAAGATTTCTTCAAATTGGATGAATGCCACAACTTGACTCTTTGGGTTTATAAAATTCCACTCAACTCTTTGCACACTGTTATAGGGGCTATAGTCTATCTGAGAGTTTGAACTTACAGAAACGACACGATAGGCGTGTAGCAACTTCTGCGGGAAGACTACGGATATTTGGATGGAGTCTACGGGAATGCCAATGGAGTTGAAGTACTCGGGATACTCAACAGCCGTAAAGCGGTATACACCGTTTCCAAGGCTATCAACCAGCCCCCTAACTTTACCTTCAATGACAACCTTGTATTCCTCAAAGGGGGAAAGAGGCTTTGATATCTTGAGAATTAGAACTTTCTCTCCATTAACAATCCGAACGTCGTGTTTAAGATAGCCGGATGGAATATCTTTAACGGTAAAGTTCTCAACTATGAGTCGGATCGGTATTTCAACAGTTAGCAGTGTTGTATTTTCGCTGTTTTTGAACTTTAGTGTAAACGTGTCTTTGAGGAGCTCAGGGGAAATGAAAGTGTAATCGGCGCTCATGCTAACAACAACTTCTCCCCTTGCTACTCCTACGCACATACACAATAGGAGCACGAGACATATTTTTTTCACAGAACCTCGTTTGGCTTTGGTAGTTTATAGATTTTCCGGGATTAACAAAACTTAAATAACGGTGATAATTCTTCTGAATGAGGTGGTCAGACATGGCAGAGGAGCATGTGGTCTTCGTTGGTAACAAGCCGGTAATGAACTACGTGCTTGCCGCCTTAACGCAGTTCAACGAGGGTGCGGGAGAAGTAGTGATAAAGGCGAGAGGGAAAGCAATAAGCAGGGCAGTGGACGTGGCAGAAATAGTCAGAAACCGCTTTATGCCAAATGTTGATGTAAGGGATATAAAGATTGACACGGAAGAACTCGACTCCGAGGGCAGGAGAGTGAACGTCTCGACAATAGAAATCACCCTCGTCAAACAGGCGAGTTAGAAGCTGTTTATAGGTCTTGTTTTTCTAATATCTTCTTCTATATCTTCTATTTCATAAGCATATTTCCTACAAACGTCTATTGCGAGCTCTTTTACATTCTTGAAACCAATATCGCTTAGAGAGGCATACTTATCGCTCACAACATTTATTCCGAGGTGAATCTTGGCTGAAATGGGTGAAATCGTTGCGATACTTACACTCAGTTTCCTACCTTTGTGGTAAAGATCGTTGCCCTCCCTCTCAACACCCAACAAATCCTTTACTATGCTTACCAAGAGTCTCTGCCTTGTTGCGATTAGTCGCATACTGACTTCGTCAAAGTGCTCCACGATGAAGTGGAGCATTAGTGGTGAGTATATCTCCTCTCCCTTAATGTAGTCCTGTAAATCAACCATGTGCTCCGTTTTCACATCGCACGGCCCGATGAAGGATATGATGTTGTCCTCCTTTATCCCGAGCAGCGAAAAAGCCCAGAGAGATTTTAACTGTGAGCCATCGTAGACGATCTCTTCTTCGAGGAAAACCCAGTCCACGATATCACCAAATCGACTGGATGGAAAAATCGTATTTAAGCGTTCTCATTTTTTATTTTTTTGTTCTACTCCGTGAAGATTAATATGAATAGAAAAAATATAATTAAAACTTTAGGTAGACCGAAGCCTGTAGTACGTACTGCCTGCAAAACTGACTCTTTCGGTTATGGAATCGAGAATTGTTTTTTCAGCTTTGAAGTAATTTAAAATTTCCAATACTTGTTCCTCTCTCAATGGATGTCTTGCCAGCACGCTTTTCAACGCTTCCTCTGCGGAGGAGTATATTTCTGGGTGGAATTCTCCGCTTTCCGGCGTTATAACATTGAAAGCTTTGAGAAGTTTACTTACTTCTTCTATCCTCTCCGAAGGCTCTACTTTCTCGCACGGGGGCCTGATAGGACTCATGAGGTAAACTCCGTCTGGTTTTATCCTTTTCAACACTTCTCCTATCTTCTCCACTTCGCTACCATCGTTGTAGCCTTTGACAAGCATTACTTCAACGTAGAGCTGTCCATCGAATTGCCTGCTGAAATCTTCGATGCCCTCGATTACTCTATCTATCTTGAGCGAGGGATGAGGGCGGTTTATTCTTCTGAAAACCTCCTCGCTTGCCGCATCCAGTGATGGGATTACGATATCCGCATCCATCAGTTCTGAAGAAACGTCCTCGTTGAACAAGAGGGAGCCGTTTGTTATTACTGCTATGCTGATGTCTGTCATCTCCTTTATCTTCTCGATTAGCTGGCCTATGTTTGAAGCAAGTGTTGGCTCACCTTCTCCAACGAAGGTTATGTGGTCTGGTCTAGCAGAAAGCCTCTTTAGAGCGACTTCGACTTCCTTGAGTATCTCCTTAGTTGAAAAGAATTCTCTCCTTTTAACAGTCTTGCACGTTGTTCTGCCGAGCTGACAGTAAACGCAGGAGTAGCTGCAGGTCTTGAAAGGGATAGGGCTAACTCCCAGTGAAATGCCGAGTCTTCGCGATGGTGCAAGATAAACGTGCTTCATAACTTTGAATTAACCGCGAGCTTTAAAAAAGGCATGATTGTTAGGTTTAGCTGAAAAATTATTTCATGATCCATATCCTTAACCTGAACCCCTCACCCTCTCTTGCATCTATGGGTAACTTTGCAACGACGAATTTCTCCCCTTCCCGCATTTCTACTCTTCCTTCAACAACCAAACCTCCTAAGCACACGTTTAGTTTCTCCTCAGCTTCATCGTACATCTTGAGAATTTTTTCGCCAAGCTCCGTCAGCTTTGCTCCTCCGCCCTCTTTTCCACCTCTTTCTCTTTCTACGACTTTGTCTCCAAGAGCTTTCTCCATCTTGGTGATGTACTTCCAAGCGAAACGATACGACATGCCCAAGGCTTTTGCAGCCTTCGATAGCGAGCCGTACTCTTTTATCGCCCTCAGAATCTCTGCTCCGCCCTTGCCCATCACATGCTTTCCATCCTTCTCGAACCAGATTCTCCATTTTACTTCCATTGCTCGAAAACATCCGATAGCTTCTTAAATAAACCTTTCACTGCCAGAAAATCGGCAACTTCTTGGACTTGTGACGAGAAAACGTCTTTTGTCTTGCCTTTTTCGATAATCTTGCCGTCCATCATGATAGCTACTTCATTTGCGAGCGTTACTGCCTCAATTAGGCTGTGCGTTACATGTACTATGGGGATTTCAAATTCAGAGTGAACGAGCTTTAGTTCTTCCATCAACTTCTCCTTCGTTCTCAGATCAACGGCCGATAAAGGCTCATCGAGCAGAATGAGCTTTGGCTGTATTATTAAGGCTCTTGCAAGTGCAACCCTTTGTCTTTCCCCTCCGCTGAGCGTTGTGGGCTTTCTATCTAAGATGTGCGAAATTCCAAGCTTTTCAGCTATCTCCTCAACCTTCTTTCTTTTCCCTTTCTTATCTCTTCTCAGCCCATATGCTATGTTTTTGTAAACGCTCATATGGGGGAACAAAGCGTAATCTTGAGGAACGAAACCGATGTTTCTTTTCTCCGGTGGAAGATTCGTCACGTCTTTGCCGTCTATCAGTATCCTACCTTTGTCCGGCTTTAGTATTCCTGCTATGAGTTCGAGGAGCAGACTTTTTCCAGCTCCTGTCGGGCCAAGAACGACGCAGTAACTCCTACTCATGCTGAACTCCACATCAAGCCTGAAACTTCCAAGGTTTTTCTCAGCACTCACTTCGAGAAACACTTCTCTCATCGTTTCTGCCCCCACAGCAAAAGCCTGAGGACTACAAACACTGCAAGGCTGAGCAAAATCAAAATCACAGCAACTGGCCTCGCTGCTGATAAACCGGTGGATACGTAGCGTTCGTAGATCAGCGTTGGAGCGACCATCGGGTAGTATGCGATAACAATGATTGCTCCGAACTCGCTTATGGCCCTCGCCCACGACATAATTGCTCCGGCAGCGATGTGTCTTGCAACAAGGGGGAGGCTTATTGTGAAGAAAACCCTCGATGGCGAGGCTCCGAGCGTTCTTGCTACTTGCTCTAGCCTGATATCAATGCTCGAAAAGCCCTCCCTTGCAGCGTTGATGTATATTGGTATGGAAACGAACAACATTGCAACCACTATGCCTGGCAAGGCATCGACGAATTTCACCGGCGAGAAGCTTCCTATCAATCCGTTCGAGCCGAAAACAGCTAGCAGTGTTATGCCCGCGACTGTGTGCGGAATGACAACAGGAACGTCGGTTATTCCCTCGATAATACTCTTGCCAGGAAAGCCGTACCTTGCAAGGAGGTATGCGAGGGGTGTTCCAAAAACAACGGCTATCAGCGTTGAAAGCATTGCAGCGTAGTACGTTAGTAGAATGGAATTCCATACGGCTTTATCTCCCAACGCCTCCAGAAGGCCGTCGAAGTCGTAAAACTGTGTGGAAAGTGTTGCAACTATTGGCAACAGAATGAACAGTACAATGATGGATGAAAGAACGGCCAGAAAAAGGTAAAAACTGAACCTCATGGTTTAACGTACTCCTTCAAATCCTCTGGCAAGTTGTCCACGTTATCAACACTGGGCACTACAGGCGGCTGACCGAGCTCTTTAAGAATTCGCTGTCCTTCTTTACTTACAATGAGTTCTATGAACTTCTCTGCGTACTCCTTATGTTCTGCGCTCTCTGGAATCGTTATGCCGTAGATTATCGGCTTGCCTACGACCCCTTTCCCGTTTGCCAGTACGACCTTTACTTTCTTGTAGATATCCGCATATTCGGCGCTGCTCAGGTCTATTTGCGGTGGAAGTTCAATGAATCTATGGTTGTGCTGCTGGGCAACGCTGCGGTAGATGAAGTAGTAGTCGATTTCTCCAGTCTCAATTCCGTGAATTAGCTCCATCTCCATGCTTCGAATCATTAGCTTGCTTGTATCTGGATTTATATCTTCTGACTTGGGCATTCTGAGGATGTATATGCCATTTTCCTCCACGAATTTGAGATTTGAGTGCTTCGCAACCAAATCGTCGTAAATTGTTGAGTCGTTGTAGTAAAGTTCCGCGAGCTGCAAAACCATTTGCGAACGGTAGCCGCAAGGATCATCGTTCGGATTTGAGAAGCCAAACTTGACATCTGGCCTTCTCAAAATCTGGTACCAGTTCTCCGAATTTATTTCGTTGGCGTATTTGCTTTTATCTGTGTATGCGAGCACAATCTGGTTTTTTGCAAACATTACAGTCCAGTTCGCGTAGTCAGGATACATCATCTTTGGAATTAGTGTGTAGTCGGCTGATGCAACTATGTCCGCAGTCCTGCCAAGTTCGGTGACTTTGCGTATGGTTGCGGCACTTCCGGCAGCCTCGCACTGAACTTCTACATTGGGGCACTTCTCCTCAAATGCTTTTTTGAATGCCTTCATGGGCTCGGTTAAGCTGCCGGCATGAAAGACTTTGAGGACTATTTTTTCGGTAACTTCAGCTTCGGTTTGCCCACTTGTAATCTTTTTTGAATCCTGAATGCCCTGAATACATCCGCCGAGCAGTGTAGCGAATACTACGAACATCGCAACTGAACGCTTCTGCATGTAACCACCGTTATGTCCATTGGTACATAACGAATAAAAGTATTTCCAGTTCGACAGTTTTATTTTTTATTTTTATTTAGCTAAAAACAAGAGTGAAAGATGAGAAGGGTTGGATTGCTGGAGTTTTGGTTGCTGTAATGCTGGTAGTTGGAAGTTTGGCAATAATAGGCTGTATCCAGCCTCGAACTTTAGAAGAACTTGAGCCAGAAGGTGAAAAATAGAACCACAACCCAGAAGTGCTAAAGTTAATAAATGGTAGGAAATACAAGGTTGAAGATGTTGCCCCTTGGGAGGGTTGTTATAGGAACAGTTTTTAAGATCATGTCCTATTTATCATTCTCATCGACATTCATCGATTCAGTATCCCCAAGGCTTTGTGAGAGGAGAAGAGTACAACGGGAGTCGAAAGAAAGGGAGCTGAGTGGTTGAATGGACTCACTCCGCAAGCCGTGTGTTAATCGAAAAGAAAGAAAGGAGAATTCCTCTCAAATTCAGTACTCCTAGCCTTAAAATTCTCAGATACAGCACGAAGCTTCCGGAACCTGAGGAATTGTCGTCAAGAAAAGCGGTAGGTGCTGGAATCAGTAAAATGTATTTGGACATGACCATTTTCATTATCTAGAATCCAAAAGTTTTTAATTAGAGACAAGAAGCACAAGCCATGGATGTTCTAAGAGTTGTAAATCTTGGTATAGAAGTTAGCGGTAAAAAGATTTTGCAAAACGTCAACCTTTACATTCAGCAGGGGCAGACTTTCGTCCTTTTTGGCCCGAATGGGAGTGGAAAGTCATCGCTTCTTTCTGCCATCGTTGGTCATCCAAGCTACAGGATATACGACGGCAGAATTATGTTCAAAGGGAAGGACATCACGAACTTGTCAACGGACGAGCGCATTAGGATGGGTATGGGCATAGCCTTTCAGAACCCTCCAAGGGTGAGCGGAGTTAAGCTGATAGACATCCTAAAACACTGCGCACGCATAAGTGGGCAGAGTGAAGAGAAAGTCTATGAATATGCTGAAATGTTGAATATGGTCGACATGCTCAACAGAAACATCAATTCGGGTTTCAGTGGTGGAGAAATAAAGCGTTCCGAGCTTTTACAGCTACTAGTTTTAAACCCCGACTTCATCATGCTTGACGAACCTGATAGCGGTGTTGACTTGGAGAACATATCCATCGTTGGAGATGCGATGAGGGAGTTGCTGGAAAGGGATAAGCCTGCGGAAAAGAGAAACAAGGCCGGGCTTATTATCACCCACACGGGCCACATTTTGAAGTATGTTGATGCCGATTACGGCGTTGTGCTATACAAGGGGCGAATAGCATGCATCGGCAATCCCTACGATATTCTCGAGCATGTTGCTAAGTACGGCTACGAGGGGTGTGTTAAGAAATGTCTGAGGAAATTGAACTCGAACCGGAAGTGAGAAAGAGACTTGAAGATGTTGGGGCAGAACTTAGCCCTGAAAAAAGATCTGCTAGCTTTGTACAAGTTGATCAGGAGGTCAAGTTCTCGCTGAATTGGCTTGAGGACGTTGAAGTGATGGGAATCAAGCAGGCCATAGAAAAGTACGATTGGCTGAAAGACTATGTATGGAAGGCTGTAAAACCCGATCAGGATGAGTACACAAAGCTTGCAGTTGAGGACTTCAACGGCTACTTCATAAGGGCCTTGCCGAACACAAAGGTTGAGATTCCTGTTGAAGCGTGCTTTTATTTGAGAGGAGTAAAAAGGCAGAAGGTTCATAACGTGATAGTCGCTGATGAGGGTTCTGAGATAAATATAATCTCCGGTTGCGCATCCCATCCTGGCGTTGCTTCAGGAATGCACATTGGAATATCCGAATTTTTCGTCAAGAAAGATGCAAAGCTGACGTTTACGATGATACATAGCTGGGATGCTGGCATAGAAGTGAGGCCAAGGAGTGCTGCGATTGTTGAGGAAGGAGGTGTTTTCATAAGCAATTACGTCTTGCTGAGCCCAGTAAGGCTTGTTCAGATGTACCCAACAGCGTACTTAAAAGAAAACGCTACAGCCATTTTTAGCAGCATAATATTTGCGAGGGATGGATCAAGAGTAGATTTGGGAAGTAGGGCTGTGCTGGAGGGCGAGAACAGCAATGCGGACATACTTTCAAGAAGTATAAGCAAGGGCGGAGGTGTAATAGCAAGAGGGCATATCGTCGGCAAGGCTCCAAACGTAAAAGGGCATCTTGAATGCCGTGGTTTGATGCTTTCTGAGAGGGGCTACATACACGCGATTCCAGAGTTGGAAGCGAAGTATCCGAATGTCGATCTAAGCCATGAGGCTGCAATAGGCAAAATTGCCGAAGATGAGATATTCTACCTGATGTCGAGGGGGCTGACGAGGGATGAAGCCACCTCAGCGATAATCAGAGGTTTCATGGAGATAGAGATTAAAGGCTTGCCAGACTTCCTCAGAAAGGAGATTGATAGAGCTATAAGTATGGTTGAGAGTGAGCTCGCTCTTTAACGTTTGTTAAAGAGCTACCCAGCATAAGGCAAAGAGTTTTAAAATTAACCCTCCATCGCCCACCATGGACAAAGGTCTGAAAAAGATACAGTGGGCAGAAAAGCACATGAAAGTCCTTGGAAAGATTAGAGAAGAGCTTCGCAAAGAAAAACCACTCGAAGGCTATAAAATCGGGATGGCCTTGCACGTGGAGGCAAAGACGGCTGTTCTTGTTTTAACCCTCATCGACGCCGGGGCAGAAGTAGCAATTACGGGCTGCAATCCCATGAGTACGCAGGATGATGTTGCGAATGCTCTGCGTGACATGGGCATCGCATGTTTTGCGAAGCGCGGCATGACGACTGAAGAATACTACAAAGCCCTTGAACGCGTTGCCAACACAAAGCCTGACATAGTAATAGATGATGGAGCAGACTTAATCTTTCTCCTCCATTCCCGCAAACAGGGGGTAATGGGTGCGAGCGAGGAAACAACCACCGGCGTTATGAGATTAAAGGCGATGGAGAGGGAAGGAGTACTTGCTTTTCCAGTTATAGCCGTCAATGATGCCTACACCAAGTACCTCTTCGACAATCGCTATGGTACGGGCCAATCTGCTGTTGATGGCATAATCAGGGCTACAAACATGCTTCTAGCTGGCAAAACAGTTGTGGTTGCGGGCTACGGATGGTGCGGGAGAGGAATAGCCATGAGAGCTAGAGGGATGGGTGCGAAAGTAATAATCACTGAAGTTGACGAAATACGGGCATTAGAGGCACTTATGGATGGTTTCGACGTCATGCCAATGAAGAAAGCTGCAAAACTCGGAGACATATTCGTGACGGCTACGGGAAACAGGGATGTCATAAGAAGGGAGCACATGGAACTTATGAAAGATGGAGCGATTCTCGCAAATGCCGGACACTTCAATGTGGAAGTTACAATCCCCGATCTAGAAAGCATGAGCGTTGGGAAGAAAGAATTGAGGGACTACGTTACGGAGTACGACTTAGGAAATAAAAAGCTTTATCTGCTGGCAGAGGGGAGGCTCGTAAACCTTGTTGCTGCTGAAGGCCACCCGATTGAAGTTATGGATATGAGCTTCTCCGACCAGGCTTTGGCTGCAAAGTACCTGGTGGAGAACGCAGACAAGCTGGAAAACAGAGTTTACAGGTTGCCCGATGAACTCGACAGAAAGGTTGCAAGGCTTAAGCTTGAAAGCATGGGCGTTGAAATAGACAAGCTGACAGAAGAGCAGATTAAATACCTGACGGACTGGAGGTACGGAACATGATATGGAAGTACCGGGCGATAAACAACCCTGTTGCGAAGAGGAAGTGGCTTACGTACAGTTTATGTCTGGTTATTTTGGCCATCGCAACAGTAACATACAGAATTTCCGCTGGATTAAGCCCTAAAAAGGGTTTAGTTGCTCTTACGAGCTTCTTTTTAGTCATATTTCTTTATACTATAATTATGCTTGGAAAGGAAAGGTATTACTTTATTAACGACGAGATTCGCTACAAACCATTCAAAACAAAACTTGAAGACATCGAAAACTTCGAAGTTGACAAGGAGAACAAACTCATAAGATTGAAACTAAGAAAGTCCTCTTTTTTCGCTGTAAAAACACTCTACTTTGAGGATGAAGAGGAAATGGAGGAGGTTATAAGATTCCTCGAAAAAGTTACGGGTTTGGGATCTTAAATTTATTTTTTGACTAAAATATTTAAGTAAAAACACTTATTTTAATGAGTTTTATTTAGAAATCCTTATATAATGGCAGCGCTGAATGCTTAGCATGACCAAGAGAATTTTGATTGTTGCATGCAAGAGGATACGACAGCAGAACCTTTGTCCAGCAGACTCCAAGTGTCTCGTTGCTATGATGAGGAGAGAAGGAGAATTTGAAAGGTACAAGGGAGAGGATGCGGCCATCGTAGGAATTATTGAGTGCGGAGATTGTCCTGGCGGGCGAGTACCAGCAAGCCTTGCCATTTCGAAGATGCAGCTTGCTGCCCTGAACGAAACTGTAGA
>QMZF01000005.1 GCA_003663055.1 Archaeoglobales archaeon
ACATTGTAGTTGCCCACAAAGGTTAAATAGATCTTTGTAATCATTATTATTGTTGTTAGCATCACATGCGGTGGTAGGATGTTCAAAGGTGCACTCAAGAAGCTCTCAGGATCAGAGGATAAGAAAAAATCGAAGAAGAAAGATAAGAAAAAGAAGAAGGAAGAAGAGGAATTTGAGGAGGCAGTAGAGGAAGCAGAAGAAATCGAGGAAGGAGAGGCGTTTGGAGGTTTTGATGAAGTAGGAGGCTTAGAAGAAGAGGAAGATGAACTCGGTCAAGCTGGAAAGATTACCGAACTTGAAACAAGACTTAAAGATTTAGAAAATGAAGTTGGATTAGTTTCATCCAAGCTTAACACGATAAAAGCCGAAAACGAGGAAATTGGAAAAAGACTCGAGGAGATTGAAGAGAATATAAGAAAGCTCCTTGGAATTTATGAAATGGTCACTGAGGGTATAAACCCCTTTGCTACTGAAGTTATAGGAGATGAGGATGGATTTGGTCTGTTCAGTGCTTTGAATAAGGACAAACCTAAGGAGGATGTGTCAGAGGAACAACTTTCAAAGGACGCTGAGAGCTTCTTTGAGGATATCGATGAAGAAGAAATCGAAGAGCCTGTAGCAGCCCCCGCTTCCGTAGAAGAGTCCAATACGGCTGAGAGTGGAGAATCGCCTGAAGAAAAGTTCATGAGGCTCAAGAAAGAACTCGAAGCACAAAATCAGCAAAGCCAGCAGCAAGAACAAGAGCAAGAACAGCAAAGTCCCGAACCTGAGTTTGAAACTCAACAGGATGAG
Organism: Archaeoglobales archaeon; assembly: GCA_003663055.1. Taxonomy (GTDB): domain Archaea; phylum Halobacteriota; class Archaeoglobi; order Archaeoglobales; family Archaeoglobaceae; genus Archaeoglobus_C. Next base: position 793 of record QMZF01000005.1, read on the forward strand.
ATATCAGCGTTAGAAATGCCTGAAATTCAAGAGCAAGAGACGCACGAATCCATCCAAGAAGTTGGTGAGCGAGTTGGGCAGGATGAGGAGCAGAGGAGTAGCGTTATTACTGGCCCCTATCTCAAGAAGCTGAGAAGGGACTATATATCTGATATACTTGTACTTAAGTGGCTTGACTATCTCGTTACAACCTTCGGAATAAAGAGAATGGCAGAGCTTCTCGATTTCTATGTTGATATAGGCTGGATAAGCAGAGAGGTTAAGGAGTTTCTGATAAACTGTTCCAGGGGTTACACCCTTAGAGACATGCAGTTCAATGATGATGTAATGAGCAACGTGCCAACGCTTAGAGATCACATAAAATCTCTCGTGTTTATTTCCAAGCTCAGTGGTGGTGAAATTAAAGTTGAGGACATAGAAAAGGCAATTAGAGAAATAGAAGAGCTCGAAAAGGAAGTAAACGAGGTAGTGCCGAGCGACCATGGGGCTCTCGACATCAGCTGCTAGTGTTGTACTACTGGTAGCTATGATCCTCTCTGCCAGTGTACTCTTTAGTACGCTAAACGCTACACAGGACATAGTCAGGCGCGCTCAGGCGGAGAAGGAAGAAATTGAGTACGAGCAATTGCACACCCATATGTCTATACTAAACGTAACGTATGCTGCTGGTGTGCTCACGATAACGGCCAAAAACGATGGGAGTGTGGAAATACTCGTGGATGACATGGAAGTTTTATTAGATGGCCAGATATACACCCAGAATGTCACGTCCTTTAAGGTGGACGGAGTAGACGTAGATCTTTGGCTTCCAGGAGAGATAGCGGAGATCAACGTAAGCATATCTTACCAGCCTTCAAGGGTGAAAATAGTGGCTCATAACGGAGTTTCAGCGTATTGGGAGGGATAAAATGCCTTCAGTGTCCGCTTCTCACGTCGTTTTATTCGTTGCAGCTCTAGTAGTTTCCTCTGCTGTTGCTGCTGTCATGATGAATGTCGTTAGCGAGACTACGAGTGTCCTGAGTCAGAAGAACAGAGTGCTTGTTGAAAGCATTAAAGATGATATAACAATAATAAACGATCCAAAAAATGTTAGCGTAAATCCTCTTGTTATATACGTTAAGAATACCGGTCTTTCAACTATACCTATTGACAAAAAACTCGTTGATGTGCTCGTAGATGGTGTCTACCAGACCAACTACACGATGACATCTCTTTCAGGAAATCAGCAGTGGGAACCGGGAGATGTTGTGGAATTTAGAATAAATGTGACTCTGAGCTCGGGTTCCCACGTTGTTAGGATTTACGTTAGAGGAGCAGCTTGGGACGAACTTTGGTTTAGAGTCTGATTGTGAGTTGTTAAATTCCTTAAAGATACTTTATACAGCTTTTTAGTGCAGATCTGAGCCATCATTATGACAGAAAGCTTTATTAATTTAAATGATAACAATTATTATTGTGATAGACTAATTAAGATTAATCTGGAGGTGTTGGCGTGTATTCGATTGACCTTGAGAATAGGGATCAGCTAAACGAAAAACTTGGAGGAGGGTTACCTGAAGGCTCAATAGTATTGATAGAAGGTAAGTATGGCGCGGGAAAAAGTGCCCTAACGCAGCGCATAGCCTACGGTTTGTGCGAAGCAGGATATAGAGTAACGCTTGTTTCCACCGAACTGACGATAAGGCAGTTTCTTACCCAGATGCACTCTTTAGGATATAAAAGGATTGAGACACATTTACTGAGTGAGAGGTTACTCTTTCTTCACGCTGATCTGGGCAAGTTCAAGGGCAAGCGTGAGCTGCTGAAAAGGATGATGGAAGCCAAAGTTATGTGGAAGGCTGATGTAATAATCATTGATACCTTTGACGCGATATTAAGAAACGACGCAACGTTTGATGCGCTCATTAGGCAGGATAAAGGACGAAGTGCAGCCCTACAAATAATTTCGTTCTTCAGGAGCATGATTGGAAAGGGTAAGACAATAGTACTTACTATCGATCCAACAAACCTCAGTGAGGACGTTCTGAGCCCATTCAGAGCAATAGCTGATGTTTACCTAGAGATCGAGATGATTGAAGTTGGCAACGAGATTAGGAGGAGCATAAACGTAAATAGATTTGCCGGAATGGGTGAACAGGTTGGAGACAAGATTGGTTTCTCTGTAAGAAGTGGTATTGGGATAGTTATCGAAGCGAGAGCAATAGTGTAGTGGGGTGTTAGCTTGTAATTTTGTAGTTGGGTTATGGCAGCCACAAAACTTCAGCCGGAACTCAAGAATCTTGCTTACAGGTATCCTCACTTAAAGGACCATCTCATCAGTTTTAAGCGAATTACTGGGAAGTATCCAATCTACAAGGAGGAGTTGACAGATGAGGACAAGAAGAATCGCCGCCCTAATGTAATTTATCCAATAGGAGATCTTTTGTTTGTTCACGTTTGGGGAGAAGGTTCGCAAGAGACGAGGTACTACGTTATCGAGCCCCGCTTGAACGAAGAAGAGAAGCAGAAGTATAAGATAGTCCTTGAAATCGTTCTCGAGAAATCCGTGATGGAAGAACCTCCCGCTACCGATGAGGAATTTACAGATGTCATTGAGGAAATTCTTCGGGACACCGTTATTATTACTAAGAGGAAGAGGAGGTCTGGAATTGGTTCAATTTTGAACCGCTTCCTCAAATTTGAGAGAAAGGTTGAGGTTACCGAGGAAACTTACGAAAAGTTCCGTTATAGGTTGAATAGAGACATCGTTGGTATGGGTCCGATTGAACCGCTGATGAGAGACAAGTACTTCGAAGATGTACACGTTATAAACAGGCAGATAGTCTACGGCGTTCATAAGTTCTTTGGAATGGTTAGGACTAACGTAAAGTGGGATAGCGACGAAGAGTACGAGCGCTACCTGAAATCCCTTGGTGAGCGCCTTGGAAAGCCCATAAGCGATGCACGCCCGATCATAGACGCGAGACTTCCAGATGGTTCACGTCTCAACCTTATTTACAGCGACGACGTCTCATACAGGGGGCCTTCGTTTACCATCAGGAAGTCGAAGGATGTGCCGATATCCGTAACCCAGCTCATAAAGTGGGGTACTCTAACTCCAACGCTCGCGGCATATCTCTGGCTTTGTCTTGAGAACGACATGAGCATGATTATAGCCGGTGAGACTGCAAGCGGTAAGACTACAACGCTTAACGCCATTCTGACATTTATTCACCACAATGCAAAGATCTACACGGTCGAAGATACTCCGGAGGTTATACCTCCGCACAACGCATGGCAGCAGATGGTTACGAGGGAGGGAGGAGAGGGGAAGGGAGGAGTTACTATGTTCGACTTGCTGAAGGCAGCGCTGCGTTCAAGACCAAACTACATAATAGTCGGTGAGGTCAGAGGTCCTGAGGGAAGAATCGCATTCCAAGCTATGCAGACTGGACACCCAACGCTATTCACTTTCCACGCTGCTACAATTGAATCCCTCGTCCAGAGATTATCGAGCGATCCCATCAATGTCCCGCTCGCTTTCATAGGAAACTGTAACGTTGGTCTCTTCCAGAACTACATCAAAGGTAGGGGGGTTAGGAGAGTTACGAGCGTCCATGAAATTGAGGGTTATTCCAAGCAGTTTAACGGTGTCGTCACTAGAGAGGTTTTTGAGTACGATTACGTTGATGATAAGATCATCTTCAAGGGCTTTGCAAACTCGTACATCCTTGAGGAAAAGATAGCCGAGAAGATGGGTCTTGCTGACAGAAGGGAAATTTACAACGTGCTTGAAGAGAGGGCGAAAGTTCTTGAAAGGATGGTTCAGGAGAGGATATTCGACTACTTTGAAGTTAACGAATTAATCAAGTCTTATAGACTCAATGGACTCGAAGGCCTGCCGTTTAGCATATATTGAGGTGAACTTCATGGAGTATGCAGACGTCTTCAGAATGATTGGAATAAGCGCGAGGGATTACTTTGTTAAGTTCGCAATCCCCCTCGTTATCATCTCCTTTATTTCAAGTCTTTTATTTTATTTCATTCTTGGCTCCTTGCTGGGTAACATGTCTTTTATTCTCATGCTTATCCCTTTATTTGGCATCCTGCTCGCCCTCCTCTATCCTAAGGTTATTGCCGATAAGAAAAGGATAGAGATAGACCAAAACCTGCATCTCTTTATAACTCATATTGGTGTTCTCTCCACTGCAGAAGTCGACAGAGTTGCCTTATTTGAAAAGATAGCGGAAAAAAAGGAATTTGAGGAGCTTGCAAACCAAGCTAAGAAAATAGTGAAACTTGTAAGGGATTGGGGCCTCAGCTTACCAGAAGCTTGTAAGTTTCAAGCAAAGCGCTGCCCAAGCAAGATTTTTCGCGACTTCCTTGAGAGGTTTGCCTATAACATAGATGCTGGTCAGCCAGTTGAGGAGTTCTTGACGGCTGAGCAGGATGTCCTCATGACTGAGTTCGAGACGATGTATTTGAATTCATTAAAGGATGTTGATATTTTCAAGGATCTCTTCCTCTCTATGATCCTCTCAATAGCCTTTGCTGTCGTATTTGCCACGATTTTACCAGCTTTAACAGGTGCTGACCCAATCTTCATGCTGGTAATAACGCTGATATTTTTCACGATAACCGAGACAGGCTTTTTGTATGCAATGAAAACCCGTATTCCAAATGACCCGCTGTGGGCAAGGTTTGATACAAAGACGAAATCGGAAAGGGAAATAGACTTCTGTATTTTCATTGCGCTAATAGGCGTGGCTATACTGTCGGTTGTTGTAGCTCTTATGTTCATGGGAAAAATTCCGACAATTCTTCCGCTTATAAACAAGCCAATGCCACTGATAATGCTGCTTGTGCTACCATTAACGCCGTTGATGATTCCTGGTATGGTTTCGAGGAAGATAGAGAAAATTTTGAGGGAAAGGGACAAACACTACCCGAGTTTTATCCGCTCTCTCGGAGCTGCTGAAACAGCAAAGCAGACAACAACAACTCATGCGCTGAAAACACTCCAATACAAAGACTTCGGCGCACTTACCGAGATGGTTAAAAATCTCTACAAGAGACTGAACATGAGAATCAGTCAGGAGTATTCGTGGAAGATGTTCATGAGAGAGTGTGAGACTTTTATCATCCATCGCTTCAGCGAGATGTATATGGATGCACGAATTAAGGGTGGTGTTCCGGAAAAAATAGGGAATATAATCGCGAAGAACGTCGAGAGGATAAACGCCCTGAGGATGCATCGCAATCAGACCACGACAACGCTCATTGGCGTCCTCTATGGCATAACAGCGAGTCTTGCTTTTGCTCTTTACGTCGGGATTGAGGTTATAGAGCTGATGGCAAACTCCTTACAGGTAATAGACCTGAGCACGCCCGAGGGCATACCGTCCGCGAGTGTAGTAAACCTTCAGCAGTACAATATCCCGCAGGTCAACTTCATAATAGCATTTTTACTCATTATCCACTCGATGCTATCTTCTGTTATGATAAAGATAGTTGATGGAGGTCATCAGGTAAACGCGTACTTCCACTTTGTGATGATGCTCTGGATTTCGGCTATTTCGGCTCTTGCAACGGATATCGGTATAGGCTCAATGATAAAGATAGGTGAGGTTGTGTGATACGACTTTACGATCTTCAGAAGAAAAAAGACATTGATACACTAATCGAAGTACTCAGGAATTCAAAAAGCAAAGTTGTGAGGGCAAGAGCTGCGGAAATTCTCGGAGATATAGGTGGTGAAAGGGCTTACACTGAATTGATATCCGTAATAATCAATGAAAACGAGGATGACGAAGTAAGAAACGCTGCAATCAAGTCGATAGCATGGGCAGATAAGAAAGCCTTAAGAATGCTCTTAGAAAAACTAGAAGGAAGAAAAATAAAAGGTGTAAGCTGGGTTCTTGTTGATAAGCTCATAAAAACGTTGAAGAGTGATGATGTATCCATAAGAATGAATTCAGCCATCGCACTCGGAAGACTTGGGGATACTAGGGCTCTTCCACATCTTATTGAGACTCTGGAGGATGAAGCTCCAGAAGTGAGGAGAGCTGCTGCAATGGCTTTGGGTATGCTTGGCGATGCTGCTGCGGTTGATGCACTTATTGCTAGGCTTAAGGACGATAACGTAGAGGTCAGAAAAGCAGTTCTTGAAGCTCTAGTAGACTTTGAAATAACGCCGGATGAGGCTGACGAAGTTGCTGGAGCTTTAAAGGATCCCGATCCAAGAGTTAGAGAGCTTGCAGCAATTGTTCTTGAGAGGGGAGGGGAGGCTGCAGTAGGTCACCTGCTGAAGGCTATGAGCGATCCAGTCAGAGACGTGAGGGTTGCGGCAATACAGGCTCTAATGGGCTGTCTGTCGAGAGTACATCCAGCAAGAAGCGAAGCTGTTAGGAGGAGAATAAGCGAAGGCTTAACAGAAGTTAAGGACGTTGCAGACGTTGTGGTTGAAGTGTTAGAGAAGACAGAGAATGTGGCAATAAAGAAGAACGCGATCTGGCTCCTCGGCCAGCTTGGCGATCCGAAGGGACTTCCGCATCTTCTTAAAGCCCTTGAATTTGGTAAGGCAGAAGAGAGAAGACTTGCAGCAACATCTCTCGTTAAAATGGGATCAAAGGCCGTTGAGCCACTGCTTGACATGATAAGACACTGCGACGAAGAAGTAAGGAGACTTGTGTGCTGGATACTCGGAGAAATCGGAGACAAAAGGGCTAAAGAATCTTTAAACCTTGCCCTCGAAGACCCAAGCGGTAGGGTTAGAAGCGTGGCCTTTCAGGCCCTGAACAAGATAGAGCGTGCCGAAAAACTTAAGAGAGTTATTTCGTAGTAATATATGTGGCAATGAAGGAAGTAAAAGTTGAAGATATCATTGGGAGGTTTATATCCCCAGCGGCATCCGATGGGAAGAGATTTAGGGATGCCACTTGGATTCCTGGTAGATTAATTCTTTCCAACCTCAATATATGGCTGATAGGTAAGGACAGAAAGAGGAAGATCCCCCTCACAACGATAGTCGATATAGGTGGAAGATTGGATTTGAATACCGAGATAGCTCACACACCTTTTTATCTTCTCATAAAACACACAGGTCCAAAGAGTGAAAACCTTGTCAGTCTTATAACTTCGAGCAGGAGAGAAGATCTTGAAAAATTTAAGTTATCTCTTATAGAACTTTTGTTGAACAGAAAGATCGTCCTCGTTAAATATCCAGTTACTAAGGGAGGAGTCGTCCAGAGAAACGTAAAATGGGAAAAAGCCCAGCTAGCTGTTAAAGAAAACAAGATACGGCTAGTTACAGAGTCACGCAAGTACATCAAGATAGACCTTGATAAGATACAGCTTGTTAGAAAGGATGACAGGGATGTGAACGGAGAGATGAAGAAGGTTCTCGACATACAGTTTTCGGAAATTGAAGATGACATGGAATTTACGGTGGAGGCTTATATATATGCTAGGACTGAAATCCTAAATATACTTCAGCAATTTATATTTGGTAGATTTGACAAGGTTGCAGCGGATATAGAGCTATCCGAAACTGAAAAACAGATAATAATGTCTTTATATACCGGTGTTTCTCCCTTTGAGATACCAAATTTCCTCGGTCTTGATGTCGATCAGGTTGAGGAAATTTATGACCGGTTGATAAAGCTTGGAGTCTTGAAAGAGGTTAGAAAAAGGAAAGAAGTTGTTTTGACGACGAGAGGTAAAAATCTAGCTAGTGAAGCTCTTGGGGCAGAGTAGCTTATAAACTTAGATTAAAAGTCTATTCTTCCCTAGACTCGTCGAACTTTATTTCTTCTGGGTTGAATTCCTCGTACTCAGTGGATTCCTATCTGCTTCCTCTTCCATCTCTACTTCTTCTCCTCCTGCCTCATCTTTGACTTCAAAGTCTCCAGCACCTCCATCTTCACTTTCTGTCCCCTCTATTCCAGCTTCCTCCTCTGAAGATTCTGGCTCAGTTCTAGGCTTTTCAGTTTTCATCCTAGTTTCTATTGCTCCTTCAGTCTCTCTTTCAGCACCCTCCTCCTTACTCTCCTCTGATTTTTCTGACTCTTCTGGTTTTTTGGACACCTCTTTACGTTCCTTCGTTTCCTCCTCTGATACTTCCTCTTTTCTTATTATATCAATAATATCTTTAACGGCAGAAATTAACACCGCAAGTAAAATCAGAAAGTGTCTAGTCATAATCTCGAGACCTAGGATAGATACGTACTTTGGAACAAAGAAAGGTAGAAGTTCTACGAGTCTAAAACCGTTGAAATAGATTGACAAGTTATCTGCTGTTAAATAAATGCCATAGACTGCGAAGGATGAAAGAAGCGTCAGATGTGCGTAAACTAAGTGGACATCGGCAAGTCTTGGGATGTACGGGCCGAGAATTGTACCTATTCCAAGAAGGAAGAGAGATGCAAGTAGAATGATTATAAAGATCGCAATCTTTATTCCCAGCTCTATGAAGAAGAGGGGTAGAAAGTTCTCACTGTTGAGCATCGCAGAAGTCAGGGAACCTCCGGCAACATAGAAAATAACCCCAAGAATGAGAGAAACGACGAAAACTTTATACTGGGTTTCAAACTCCATTAAACCCTCCTGAATATTTTTAGTTCTGTTAATCGCCGAGTCACAACAAAAGAACTTTATGATTGCAGTACCCTCTTTACCGCCTCAGTTACCTTCGGCCCTTGAAAAGGCTTCGTTATGTAACCATCAGCTCCGGCCTTTATCGCCTGTTTCATCTTCTCTTCTTGGCCAACAGATGTGCACATCACAACCTTTGCCTTCGGATTGATCTGTTTGATCTCTGCCGTTGCTGAAATCCCATCTTTTATTGGCATAAATATACCCATTATAACAATGTCCGGTCGAAGTTCTTTGAACAGCTGCACCGCCTCAACTCCATTTTCTGCTTCTCCAATAACCATATACTCAGACTGACTCTCAAGAATTTTTCTAAGCAGTTTTCTCATGAACTGGGAGTCATCAACTATCAGTATCTTTACAACCATCCAATTTCCCTCCTCACAATAATAAGTTATCAAAAGAAATATATTAAGATTATGATTCAATTATGATGAGCTTGATAAACTTTAACAAATTGCCTGCGAAAATTGCCTACAAAGAGCCTCGTAATCTTTCAACTCCCTCTCGACTCTATCTTCACTCCAGCCTAACAATTTTTTCATATAATTTGCGACATCTTCCGCTGCATGATGTTCACCTATAAAAAAGAGTCCCAACCTACCGACCATAACGTCTGTTAAAGTTTTTGCAAATTCATATTTGACAGCAAATTTTACCTCTGCCCATATGCAGGGAGAATTTTCGACGATCCTACTCCCAAGCCCCGGTTTTTCGGCTATCATTTTTTCCATTATTTTGATGTCTGCTAGGCAGTATTTTTCTTCAAGGTATCTTCTAATGCCCTTCTTGCTTATGGGCGCATCTTTCAATGGAATAACGTGCGTAAAACACTCTTTGTCTGAAACTCTATCGACTACACTTTTTGCAGCAAGTCTATATGCAGACGGCTCGAAACCAAAAGTAATAACTTCTTTTTCTTCTAAAACTATGTAATCTCTGTCGATCAAAGGCTGTAAGTACGTAAAAGTCGATAAGGTATCTTCCTCGCCTAATTCAACCGTTAGAATTCTATTAAGCTCATCTAAAGCTCTCTTTACCTCTCTCCTCAAGTTTTTACTCCTACTAGCCATCTTGACGAGAATAAGATCATCCCACGGAATTGCTGTAATATCTTGAAACTTTACGGCGTTTGTAAGTCCAATTCTGTTCCTGAGAACTATGTTAAGAATTTTTACAAGCTTAAATGTACTTTTGAACCTTGTTCTCTTACCTAGTCTGTTGATCTCTGTAGCTGATAGGATAACTTTCCCCTTTATCTCTTTTTCACCTACAATTACTCCCGTTACTTTGCCGTCCTCTTCAATTAGCTCCACGTCAGCGTGGTTGATACATACAGCCCCTAACCTCTCTGCCCTTCTTAAGAGCAGAATGTTCAACCTCAGGTCAGTAGCAAAAACGTCGCCAAGTAGGATAGCTTGTTTAAAACTACCAGCATCGATTACTGGCTCTATATTGAAGACTTTATCGGGGTTAATGACTTTTGCGCGATTTCCGGTTAATACGCTATACAAAGCTACTTCAGCCCGTGAAATTACATGTTCGAGTTTGTCACCTTCCTGAAGAACTATAAGTCTTACGGGTTTTACTATTCCTGGAGCGAGCTTCGACAAAATCTTTTGCTCGCCCAAGATATTAAAAAGGGATACTGCATCCCTTTTCTTGAAAAAATCAAGAGAAGTTCCAAGATTAAAGCTTACACCCCTTACAAAGTCCCGTTCTTCTATAGCAACAACTTTTAGGCCCCTAAGAGCAGAGTCGAATGCTACACAGGCACAATCACCTATGGCAATGATGTCAACGTCCATAAGACTCAAATACCATGGCCATCCCCATCCCTCCGCCGATGCAGAGCGCCGCCAGGCCGTATCTAGCGCCACTTCTCTGCATTTCGTGGAGTAGTGTAGTTGTTATCCTCGCTCCTGTAGCTCCTATCGGATGACCGAGACTAATACCACTTCCATGGACATTGGTTTTCTCAGGATCAAGGTTTAGCTCCCTCATTACCGCTATTGCCTGGGCTGCAAAAGCCTCGTTTAGCTCAACCAGATCGATGTCCTCAAGGCTGAGTTCTGCTTTTTTCAACGCTTTTTTTATTGCTGGAATTGGAGCTAGGCCCATGTACGCTGGATCTATTGCTGCACAGGCGTAGCTAACTATTCTCACCATTGGCTTTAGGTTCAGTTCTTCTGCTTTATCCTCGCTCATCACGAGCAAAGCAGCACCGCCATCATTTACGCCACATGCGTTGCCAGCGGTAACGGTTCCATCCTTTTTGAAAACAGGTGGAAGCCTTGCAAGTTTTTCCAAGCTTGTATCTCTTCGCGGATGTTCATCCGTATCGATCGTAATAGTACCGTTCTTCGTGTGCACACTAATCGGAATGGTCTCTTCTCTAAAGATTCCCTCGTCTATGGCCTTAATAGCCCTCATGTGGCTTTCGTATGCAAGCCTATCCTGCTCTTCCCTACTTATCTCATAAAGCTCCACGATGTTTTCTGCCGTGATTCCCATGTGATAGCCGTAGAACTTCTCCCACAATCCATCGTGAACCATAAGATCGATTATTTCTCCATTGAACATTCTGTAGCCCCATCTTGCTTTCGTTAATGCATACGGAGCGTTGCTCATAGACTCCATGCCTCCGGCAATGATTACTTCGCTTTCGCCACAGGCTATGTTCTGCGCAGCTAAAGCTATCGCCTTCAAGCCGCTTCCACACACCATGTTTACCGTAAGTGCTGGAACTTCTTTTGGTATACCAGCAAAAATAGCAGCTTGTCTCGCAGGATTTTGACCTTGGGCAGCTTGCAAGACGTTTCCCATTATCACCTCATCCACTTTTACTTCTACGCCCTCGTAATCATGGTACATTCTCTCGAGCTCTATCATCCCCTTGGGCAATCTGGATGGATAGCCCTCTTGATCTGCAACAGGCTTTAAGTTGAGCTTTTTAAGTAATCCTTTAATGGCGAAGGCACCAAGTTCGTAAGCTTGAAAATCTTTAAGGCAACCACCAAACCTGCCAACGGGTGTTCGTACTGCTCCAACAACCACTACGTCCATGCCCTTCGGCATGACAAGGGGTTAATAAAATTTTTCA
>QMZF01000006.1 GCA_003663055.1 Archaeoglobales archaeon
CAACGCCCACAACTTCCTCCTTACCACCAGCGTTGAACCCCTTCGCCCTTAACTCCGAAATAAGCTTGAGGAGGCGAGAGGAAGGTTCTTTGAGTCTGATGTATAGCTGTGCTAAACCATTGAAATCTTTGTTAATGACAATGGCTGCATTGAACTTCTTTTCCCACACAGCCCTTCTTGCCACCTTGGATATGATGTTGAGGTGTGAAGAGAACTCGATCCATGCAATGTCTTTACCTTCGAGATTTGAAAAAGCTTTGTCGATCTCGTTTTCTATCCTCTCCAGATTTTTAATCCACTCCTCCCTTTCGAGCAACTCTGATGGGCTAGCAAACGCAAGGAAAGCTACGCTTTCTTCAACACCTTTCCTGTCCATCATTATGTAGCTGGAGTCGATTAGATTAACGATTTTTAGAGCATCGCTTTTCGAGATTCCATGCTTAATCAGCAGCTTTTCGGCTAAGGGTCCAAATTCCGTCGAGAATAGTTTCATTCCCAAATCTCCAACAGCTCCTATCGCTGAAAGGTGATTCCAACAGGAAAAGTAGCTCGACACTACCCACGAAGCTGAAGGAGTTGAGCTGCCATCCAACACAGGATTTACGTGGATTACGTTCCTCTTTTGAATCCTCTCCTGGTTGTGATGGTCTATAAAAACTATGGGCTTGTTCATTCCCTTCACAGCATCGACCATGTTTAAATCGAGGAAATAGATTTTTGCTGCCCTACCAACTAGTTTCAAGACCCTATCGTCAAGCTCAAAGCGACCGATTGGAGGTGTGCAGCTTTGCCACTCTACTTCTGCATCCTCAAAAACCTTCGCTGTTATTGCTGCACTGCAAACTCCGTCAGCATCCCAGTGGTGGATTATGAGCCTCATTTCTCAGTCTAGATAGCCAAGAGCCCTGAGTCTCTCCTTAACCTTCTCCTCTTCCTCCTTTGTGAAAACTTCCTCTTTTTCTTCCTCTTCCAAGCTTGCAAGAACCTCGCGCAGCACGTAGGTGACGTAATCCGAAACCGAAGTGAAGCCCGTTCCTTCGATGCGCTGTTTTATCTTCTCGTAGAGCTGCACGGGTATGCTTACGGTTGTGTACTTCCTCTCCTCCGGCACAATTTCACCTCCTTAGCTAATGGCATTTAATTAAATTTAATTTAGTTTAATTAGATTTAAAAACCTTACGAAGATGGGCTAACATGCTGCAAGAGCAAAGCAGCAATAAGAAAAAGACTAAAAATTCTTTTGTAGTTCGTTGTACATGGAAGTTCTAACCGATAAGGAAATTGAGGAAGTGCTATCTACTACTTGGGATGGCGTACTATGCCTCGTAGATCAAGACAAGCCCTACTGCATACCGATAGCCCACGTTTACCACGGTGGAATATACATTCTATTCCTTAAAGAAGGTAGAAAAACGAGGTGCGCTGAAACAAATAAAAATGCTTGCTACCTCGTCCACTGCATAATCGGAAATGCATATTACTCAATTCTCGTAGAAGGTTACTTAGATAGAACCAATGATGAAACCGAAGTAGAAGTCGTGTTAAAGAAGTTTTATGATGACGTCTTTCCAAAGGATCCGTTCTTTAAAGAATTTAGAGAATTGGATAAGTTTCAACAAATTATGAAGATTTGCTTAGGCGATTCAAAGGTAGGACTGTACAAACTCGTACCGCAAACCGTGTCTGGATTTAAGAAACATTTTTAGGGCATAATTAGGTTGAAAATTGAGTATACAAATTCAAAAGTACATCAAAGGAAAAACATTAAAGAGACAAAAAATAAGAGAGCCACGGGCGGGATTTGAACCCGCGACCTCGTGCTTACCAAGCACGCGCTCTACCTGCTGAGCTACCGTGGCACGTTTTTAACTCCATCTCTTTCAGTCTGTGCTTGTATGGTGTATGAGGAGATTAAAAAACTTTTTCGTAGTTTTAAATCTGATGCTTAAAAAACACTTGGAGAACACTTTTAACCACACAGTCCAACTCTCAGTAATGGATGTCGCAGACCTCAGCGATTACATTTCGAGTTACGCCGTAAGAGTAATCGAGGAAAGGGGAATTAGGACTCTTTTTCCTCCCCAAGAAGAGGCAATTAAAGCTGGTCTGTTCTCCGATAAAAACATGGTCATCGCCATACCTACGGCAAGTGGCAAAACCCTGCTTGCGGAACTTGTAATGATTAGAGAAGTCATAAAGGGAGGGAAGTGCCTATACGTGGTTCCGCTGCGGGCCCTTGCAACCGAGAAGTACAGCGAGTTTAAGGACTGGGAAAAGATAGGGGCGAAGATAGGCATTTCTATAGGAGACTACGAGTCCAGAGATGAGTGGCTGAGTGAAAAAGACATAGTCGTCACGACGAGTGAAAAGGCGGATTCTCTCATGAGAAACAAGGCTGGCTGGCTGAAAGATATAACCTGTTTGGTCGTTGATGAAGTGCATCTCCTCGATTCCGCAAAGAGGGGGGCAACGCTTGAGATATTAATTGCGAAGATGAGAAAGTTTTGCAACCGCATAATTGCCTTATCTGCAACCATACCAAATGCAGATGAAATAGCTTCATGGCTTAATGCGGTCTGTGTTAAAAGTGACTGGAGGCCGGTGCCGCTTTACGAAGGTGTCTTCTTTGGTGGAGAACTCGAATTGTATCAAAACGGAGAACTTGTCGAGCGCAGGAAGCTTGGCAGGGATTTCTCAGCCTTGGTCCTCGATTGCGTTGAAAGCGAAGGACAAGTCCTCGTTTTCGATTCTACGAGGAAAAATGCTGAATCAACGGCAGTGAAGCTTGCACAGAAAACCTTTCACTACGTCGATTCGAACGAAGACGTTGCTAAAGCTGTGCTGGAAGAGAACGAGGGGGAGATGAGCCAGAAGCTCGCAGATTGCATTAGAATGGGCACAGCTTTCCATCATGCGGGCTTGTTGAATTCTCAACGCACGGCAATTGAGAGGGCTTTTAGAGAGGGAAGAATAAAGGTTGTCGTTGCCACTCCAACCCTTGCAGCGGGCGTAAACCTGCCTGCGAGGAGGGTGGTTATAAAAAGCTATCACCGCTTCGAAGGCTACGCAAGCCAGCCGATAAAGACAATAGAGTACAAGCAGATGGCTGGTAGAGCTGGCAGACCGGGGTTAGACGAAAGAGGAGAAGCAGTTATAGTTGTCAGAAGTGAAAAAACGAAAAAGGAGGCTTTAGAGAGGTACATCTTTGGTGAGGTTGAAAAAATAACTTCCAAGCTTGGAGCGGAAAACCACCTCAGATTTCACACCCTCAGCCTCGCTTCAGATTTCAAAAGTCTTGATGCGCTTGAAGAATTCTTCAAGTCCACCTTTTTCTTCCACCAGAATGAGATATCCGCCCGCTACGAGCTGGAGCGGATAACACTTCAACTGGAGAACTGGGAAATGCTGGAAGTTGATGAAGGAATTTCTGTAACCGAACTTGGAGAGCTCGTGTCAAGACTTTACATCGACCCTTTGACGGGATTCATCTTCTATTCGGAATTATTGAAGAATGAGAAATTCTCAGAAATTGCAGCTCTACACCTCATATGCAGAACCCCAGACATGGAAAACCTGTACATCAGAAAATACGATGAGTGGATTGAGGAGGAAGTGTCTGCTCTTCGGAACGATCTGACATACGTCCCCTCGATCTACTCAGCAGAATACGACTGGTTCTTAGCGGAACTTAAGACAGCTTTATGTCTATACGACTGGATAAACGAGAGGAGCGAGGATGTGATATGTGAAAAGTACGGAATCGCTCCCGGAGATTTGAGAAGGATCGTTGAAACTGCAGAATGGCTAGCCTATTCTTTAGCAAGGATTTCGGCCCAAGTAAATCATTCCAGTAAAGCATTCTTTGCCAATCTCGTGAAGAGGGTGAAGTACGGTGTGAAGGAAGAGCTTCTCGAGCTTGTAGAGCTTAAGGGAATCGGAAGGGCTAGGGCAAGGAAGTTATACAACGCAGGAATAAGGAGCAAAGCCGAACTTATGGAGAACAAACAGAAAGCAGCGTCTCTTATAGGTAAGAAAGTTGTAGAAAAAATTTTGGATAGCTTGAAATTATAAGTATACATCTAAAATTTTTTATATTTTGACAAAAAAGTTCGCACGTGGGAACACGTCGGTTAAAGAGGTTGTTGATACAGTGTTGTTGCAGCTCTGATAAGACAGCAGGAAGCTTATGCAGAAGATGAAAAGGGCGCGAGAACGGCTTACATTAACCTTGAACTACAACTTGGGGGAGAGAGTAGACTGTTGAAGCTGAGCTTTATCCCTACGAGGCTTGAGAAAGTGGAGAAGCGAGCTTATGATATACCAGTTGAATCCATCGAGGGAATTGGACCGATTATTGCTGAAAGGCTGAGAGAAGAGGAATATCAACGATAAGCGATCTCGCCAAGGCCAATCCAAAGAACGTGGCTAAGGTTGCCAACGTATCTGAAGGAAAAGCTCGCGAGTTTATAGACATGGCAAGGTTCATGGAATGCAATGCAGATTCAGACAGCTGAGATCCTCGTGAAGTCTTAACACCTGAGAAGGTCGCAGGTATAGATACCGAAGAAGTTTTAGAGATGATGGAGGATACAATTGGCAAGGGGCTTGTGAAGGTTTCCAAGGAGTACAAGCTCAGCTATGAAAAAGTGATTCCATGATTCATAGGATCAGGAATAGCTTAATAAAGTAGAAGAATTCGATAGCGTTTGTGAACGTTATCGTAGTTGGGCCAGCGGCAAGTGGAAAGAGCACCTTTGTCTGGAAATTTCTTGAATATCTCCGCCGTAAAGGCTACGATGCCAAAGCTGTAAACCTCGATCCGGCAACGCCTCCATGTTACGAAGCTGCAGTGGATGTGAGGACTTACGTAAGAACGGAAGACGTTATGACGGAGTACGGACTTGGTATAAACGGAGCTCTCCTCAAATCAATGGAATTTGCAGCAAAGTACGTTAACGAGCTCATAATTTCTGCTGACTTCGTTCTCTATGACACTCCCGGGCAAATGGAGGTTTTTCTCTATTCAAAGGCCGGCTTGGACTTGCTAAACGAGATACCAGCCTTTAAGGCCGGTGTTTTTCTTGCAGCAGCCGATGTAGCCTCAACACCTGAAAATTTTGTCTCCGTCCTCGCTCAGTGTGCCGTAGTTTCCCTCCGCACAGCGTTGCCAACGCTAACAGTTTTCAGCAAGTGCGACATCACAAAACCACCAACCATTCAGGACGTTAAGGAGAGGTTTGCCGAGGGCGGTATGCTTGCAGAGCTTATGGAGAAGTTATTGGCTTTCCTCGAATGCACAACGCTTCCTTACAGAACAATAGAGGTTTCCGCTACAAAAGGACTGGGCTTTGACGACGTTTTTTCAGCCTTGAACGAGCTGTTCTGCAGCTGCGGTGACCTGAGTTAGACTTAAGCTAGAAAAGGCAACGCTTATAAGTGATAAGGACAAGGAGTTCGTGATGAAATACACTGCAGAAAAGGCAGTAATTGTCATAGCAACCACCATTGGGTTTGGTATACTCGGACTCTCGCTGGTTTCGATGTACAACGATTTTGTTAACGGCAAAAACATGTCGTACCTTCTTGTTGACCTTGCGTTTTTCTCCTTTGGAACGATTCTTGCCGGAGGAAGCCTTAGGCTATACAAAAGGCTTGTCATGCTATCCGTTGTAACGGAGAGTGCCTTTGAAGATGTTGTTTATAGTAGGCTCAGGCCTATTCTTGAAGAGATAGCTCACGGAACAGTAGAAATGAATGAGGTCAAAACAAGACTCAGCAACCTTGAAAAGAGGCTTGTAAGGATGGAAGAAGAATTGACCAAACCCGCTGAAGTTGCCACTCCTGCCGAGGCCTTGGCACTAAGAAAGACTGCCTTTTACATGAGGACGGTTATAACCTCAATATTCTTCTTTGGAGCATACCTTTTCCTGCTTAACTACAGCCTCCCATTTGAGCCTTATCTTTACACCTTGCTCTACATCCTCTGGTGGTTTTTCATAACTAGGGAGTTTGACCTTTTCCACAGAATAGAAGCATGGATAGTGCTTGGAATTCCCGTTCTCCTAGTTCCCGCTGGGTCTATAATTCTCAGGACTACTATAGGACTTGCACCCCTGATGGGTCTGATCTTCCTGACCGTCGTTGTCTACGCTTACCTCTACTACCTCTACGCGAGGACGCTCTGCATTGAGGAGACGGAGAAAACAGCAGCTAACGGCTATAGGAGAGAAAACTTTCTCTACGTAAAGATGAAAGAGGCTTACAGAAAGATTATTGGATGGATGAAGAAGTAATATTATAAAAATTACTTCCTTCCTAGCTCGAGATAGACGTATAAACTTATGCAAATTATTATTACAGCCATAGCATAGTTTTTAAAAGCGTTTACGAGGTTCTTGTAGAAGAGGTATTCTTGCCCATACGGGCCGATCGATCGAAGCTCCCTTGCGTCGAGTATGAAATACCTACCAAAGTCCTTTACGACTACGGGCTTTCCTCCTATCATTATGGCCTGGGCTATTATATCCCTCTTTGTCACAAACCAGGGATCTGGGCCACTTGCGTCGCCGCCGGTGTAGATTCTGCCGTCTTCTACTCTGAGGACACGGTGAGAAATGGGTAGGTAAACGTCAGGTCTTTTAAACATGATGATGTCACCAGGTTTAGGATCTATGTAAATTGCTTGAGCTAAAAACATGTCTCCTCTCTTAAAAGTTGGAACCATGCTGTCGGACGTTACTACTGCAAAAAACAGCTTGTGTGTAAGAGTTAATATAAGCAGAATGGCAAATATTGATAGCACTGCAGCAACCCTTCCGTAAGGAGGTTCTTTTAGTTGTTTTTCTGCCAGCTCCCGTACGAACCTTTTTCTATCTCTACCGAAGGTTAGCTTTAGCCTTTCAACGAGGGGGATCGTGTAGCCCCTAACGAGAAAATAAGTCAGAATAATCAGGAGAAATACGATGACGCCTAGAAGTTCAACGATTAATAGCAGCATTTTCCCACCTATCCTATTATACCAAAGAAGTACAGAAGGGAACCTATAAAAACTATTACTGCTATTACAACTGCAAGATCCGCAACTAGCGTAATAAGCTT
The DNA here is from genome assembly GCA_003663055.1 of Archaeoglobales archaeon. Lineage (GTDB taxonomy): Archaea > Halobacteriota > Archaeoglobi > Archaeoglobales > Archaeoglobaceae > Archaeoglobus_C. Next base: position 7,099 of record QMZF01000006.1, read on the forward strand.
CCTTACGTCCTCGCCGTAATAAGATGGAGCGTGTTTCCTATCCATCCATTTCAGTTCCATATATGCCCTTTCAAGTGGTTTTAGCTCGTAATCAAGGTAGCCCTTTTCTATTAATCTTTCTGCAATTTTTTCCGCGAGAATTTCAGATATGCCACACTTCTTTGCGATTTTATCGACTCTTTTCTCTCCGAGCATTACAGCTTTGAGTACGAGTTCCTCCATTTCCGAAAGCATGTTCATTCACGCAGGAGCAACCTTGCTATTACTAGGGCTGCGAGCAAAGCAGCAGAACCTACGACTATACCTCCACCTCTCGTTGGTTTTTCAGGAGTGGTTGGTGTTGGAGTTGGAGCTAGTTGCCCTGTTTTTGCTTTTACAAAGAAGACTTTCACGAGGTTCGTACCCGGGATTTCCACTTTATAGCTTCCCTCCTCCTCGGGTACGTATTCAAAGGTTATCGTTCTTTCTTCTCCCGTCTTTAGGGTTATTTCTTCTTCGTATGCTGTTTCTCCATTTACGAGTGCTTTAATAACTTCCTTGCCAGTTTTACCCTCATTTCTCACTTTAAACGATATCTCTACAGACTCTCCAACATTTGTTATGAACTTGCTTACCCTCAAATCAGAGTACGTTATTTTTGGTGGAAGTACGATTTCTGTAGTTATGCTTATTTCTATTCCTCTGTCTATTCTCAGGTCGTAGAACGAGTAGTATAGTTCTTCAGGATTACCGAGTTTTTTCCATCCACCTACTGCATAGAGACTCCTTTCGAGTTCTTGGCGATAATCGCTCCAATAACCAGGATTGTCAACTATCAGGAATCCACCAGATTCAAAGAAGTATTCGAGCATATAAACCTTGGGCGGTGTTGCCGCAACGTATACGGCTACGTCAACATCAGATAGCTCTTCATACTTTCTCACACCCACGTACGAAATTGGGGCTCCACTATCCTTTCTTATTATTTCGAGGAGTTCCGGGAGTATCTTTTCTGCCCTACTATCGCTCCCCTCGAGCAGTGCAACCTTTGTTGTTCCTGTTTTTCCATAGTGTTTATAGAGGAACGCAAAAATGTTGGTCAACATTTTCTTTGCGTCTTCCCTGTTTACGTTGTATCCCGATGCTTCAAGGTTTGATAGAGCTTTGTCCACGTCGATGTTATTTATCTCTGAAATTCCTCCACTTCCCAGTATGTAGTTATTGGCGGAATACACAACCGAACCATTTTTTACATCACCAACTAAAATGGGCTTTACATAAATGAGCGGTTTAGTTATTATGGGCAGCGTCCTCGACAGGATAGCATTATCTGCTTCTATCTTTACCAGATGTGTGCCGAGTGATAGAGGAGGTATCTTCAGGCTTATTTCCCTAACTTCATAGCCAGAAAGGGTTACGGTTTGACTGTCAACTTCCCTTCCATCAACCAATGCTCTTATCGTAATTGTTCCTTCGTCCTCAAACCTATTCGCTACGGTTACCTTCAGCGTGTTCGATGCTCCCTCTGGAAGTTGCGAAGCTGCAAGTCGTGGATCGAAAACCAAGAATTGATTGGGAATCGTATACGTTTTTACGTAGAAAGTTAGCCTCTTCTTAACATACGGCGCGTCCTCCCGTGATATCGTGCCGATGCTTGGACTGGATGAACCGGAGTATAGGATTTCGTTGTAAAGCTGGTTATAGCTTTTGTAAGTTGCACTGAAGTTTAAAACATCGAAAACGTAGGCGTCAAGCTGATACTTGCCGTCTATCCAATCATCATCGACTTTTATTTCAAACACGTCGTAGATTTCATCCTGGTATCCAGCAATCCTCTTCTGAATCGATTTCCCGTAAACAACGTAGCCCTTAGGATCTTTTACTGCTACAACGAAATCGACTGCAGCAGCCCTCCCCCTATTAACGTTCTCAACGCCAACGTAAAGCTTTATCGTGTCACCACGCTTATAGACGTTATCCCACCTCTCAATGTACTTGTTGTAGTCATAAACGTAGGTGATGAACGCAGCTTTAAAATCCGATTGAGAAAGGGCGAAAGAAGGAGAAGAGCAAAGTATTAGGATTATTGTGAGAATGGCCAATTTTATGGGAGCTTTAAAGCTCAACAGCGGCGCCATATTTACATCGATTATGGAAAGAAATAAATACTTTATCATTTAAGCGTTACAGGGCTTTTTGGGTGCTCGTATGGCCGTGCTTGCTATCTGCTCCGGCAAGGGTGGCGTGGGAAAAACGACAGTTTCAGCAAACCTTGCTGTTGTACTAACCCTCTTTGGAAAAGTCCTCGTGATTGATAGCGACATTGCCCTCCCGAACCTTCACACTTTTTTTGGCCTCGATGATCCCTTCATTTCACTTCTCGATGTTCTGAAAGATGAGAGCTACCTCAAAGATGCGATCTATGAGATCAAAGTTAAGCTCAAGGACAGCGAGGATAGGGACATTGTTAGAGAACTCCACGTTTTGCCCGCTTCAACGTCCGTTAAGGCTCTCGAAGAAATAGATATGGAAAGGTTTAAGGACGTTCTGGAGAAGTTGAAAGGCGGCTATGATTACATTATAGTTGACGTTGCAGCAGGCCTCAGTAAGTACGCTATAATTCCAATGCTGAGTGCAGACACATCCTACCTTGTTGTAAATCCAGAAAAAGCTTCGATCTTAGACTCGCAGAAGGTAAGAAAAATTGCCGATGTTTCAGGTGTTAGTGTGGGAGGCATAATCATCAACCGCTATAAAGGAGAAAAGAGAATGGTAGAGTATGCGGAAAACGCGATAGGAGCTGAAGTCGTGGGACTAATAAGAGAGTCGAAACTTGTGGGAAAATGCTGGGAGGAGGGTGTGCCCGTTACCATGAGACAACCCTACTCGAAGGTGTCAAAGGACTTCTTCGATCTCGCAAGAAGGCTTGCGGGTGAGGAGGTCGTGATCAGGCCCTACGGGAAGCTAAAATACTTTTTAGGGTGAAATTATGGATGAAAAGAAGATTATAGATGTTCTAATGGATGATGACACATTTATTGTCAAAAAAAGGGAAGAAGAAAAGAAAACGAGAAAGGGAGTAGAAAAGAGAGAAGAGACTGAAAAGGAAGAGACAAGCGAGGTTAAAAAGAGGGTTGAACGAGTAGAAAAAGTCAGCATGCTCTCTGAAATAGAAAGAAGTGTTTTAAGGAGCGTCGTTTTTGAATCGAAGGAACCAAGGGTCATTGCTCGACTTACGGGTTATCCCGAAGTTGTCGTAAAGAAGGCCCTTGAAAGGCTAATCGATAAAGGCTATCTCAGCGAAGAGCTCGAACCAACTGAAAAAGTCTCTGAAGTAAGGTGGTTAAGGGCCACAAAGGTCAGCGTAAAGTACGGCAGGAGCACGAGAATGGTTGCTTTAGACATAGCCATTGTCATAGCTGCGATAATCTTCCTTCTGTCTATTATTTACTACCTGGGTCTTTTTTAATTTGTAAAAAATTTAATTTAAAGCTTAGACAGAAATTCTTCTAATTCTTTTTTAATAGGCAATCCATCTCTCGCTCCCATTCTCTCGATGCATCTTGCTGCAACAAAATTTCCCGCCATACCGCAGACATCTAGGTCGTACCCCTTAAGAAGGGCATACAAAAAGCCTGCATTAAACGCATCTCCCGCTCCGGTTGTGTCAACAACTCTCGTTTTAAATGCGGGAACGTGGAAGTCTTTCTTTCCATCTGTTACGTAACACCCTCTTTCTCCAAGCTTTACTGCAACAATTTTCACACCCCTTGCCATCGCCTTTTCTGCTCCCTCAACATAGTTTAGGCCCGTGATTTCTTCAATTTCGGCTCTGTTTGGAAGAAATATTTCTGCTTTATTTATTAAGTCCCATATATCAGAGCGCCGAGCGTATATGTTTCCCGGATCAAGGCTGACAACTTCGAAAAATTCCGTAGCCTTTTTCTGAGCTTCAAAGGGGGAATTGCCTTTTCTGCAAATAAAGGATGTTAAATGCAAGATCTTTCCTCTTAATTTAAGTTTTGCAATATCCTCGAAGTTTATGTCGTCGTTAACTCCCGGATCTACTAATATCGCCCTATTCCCAGCTTTATCAACGAAAACCAAAGCGCAGCCAGTCCTACCTTTACCCCTTAAAACTCCGAAGGTGTTTACACCTTCTCTCTCCATATCATTGAGCAGAAAGTCTCCATCCGAATCGCTGCCCACTTTTCCTATGAACGCAGTCTTTACACCAAGCCTTGAAAGGGCTGCAATGGTGTTGGCTGCAGAACCGCCGGGAGCGATTCTGACGTCGATAACAAACCCTTCTTCGTCTTTTGCGGGTATTCTGTCAACGAGGTACAGTCTGTCAACGTTTAAGGCACCAAAACCAACTACGTCAACGTTAGCCAAGTTTTCCAGCCTCCCCTCGAACCCTCCTCCTCATCTGCTTTGATTTAACTATTAATTCTTCCGTGTTTTCTGGGAAAACCCAGTAAAACTCTGTCCCCTTTAATTTATCGGCAATTTCTTCAACGATTTTGAAGTCACCTTCCACTAAATTATTAACGCCTGTGACCCCTTCTCTTCCATACGCAACAACAACAGCAGCGATTGCAAAGGCCGTTTCTGAAATTACTGCAAGGTTGGAATGATTAACTGCAAACTCGTTTCCGTTAAATGAAACAGCGATTCCTCTTTTCTTTGCGTATTCAAGCATCTCGAAGTCAGATATGCTATCGCCTATCGCAACGACATTTTCGGGATTGTAGCTTTCAACAACTTCTTTCTTCTTTTTTCCACCCATAACTTTCATATCTTCTATTATTTTGCCTGCTTTCATTCTGGCCAGCTTTTTCCAGAAGAATTCGTTGAGCCAGTCGATGCTTTTCCTGCCCTTTTTAACCTCACCCTTCCTTACATCCAATTCTATTTCATCCAGCGATTCTACTTCACCAACAGCTTCAAGCAGCATATTTTTTTCCTCTTCGGGCAGCAAGTATTTTTCTGGCAAAAAATCCGTTCCATAGATGGCTTCAACTCCAGGCAAGGCGCTTACTTCTAGAAATTGCTTGTATGCAGTAGAGATTACAACAGCTTTAAAGCCCTCTCCTACAAGGTACTTCATCGCTTTTTCTGCATCACGAACATAGGCAGGTTTTGAGAGCTCTTTTA
>QMZF01000007.1 GCA_003663055.1 Archaeoglobales archaeon
CGCACGGCATTAAAGGTACATTGCCTCAATATCGCTCTTTCTGTCGAATTCATGATGTAGATTCCATATAACGTAAAGTTTGCACTTGAATATCTCACGTAACGCTTCGAATAGCTTCGGCTTCGTTAGTTCCTCCAAGTAGATTGGGACTGAGAAGTCGATTCTTTGCACGTTTTCAGCATCCGGCACCATTCTGAACTCGGCTTTCCTGAAAAGCAAGTCCATCTTCCACTTATGAATCAGATTCCTCTTCTTATCAGCAGGCAGGGAATGAAGGGCTCTGTAATGCTTTTCCGCAAAAACCAAACCGCTTATCACAAGCACCAATCCCTTTCCCTTCGGCTTGATTATGTCGGTGATTTGCTTGGAATCTGGAGGAAACTCAACAACGTAGTGCCATTCTGCGGCATCATCGGGAACCTCCTCCTTATAAATTCCCTCTTCAACTAGCCAACTTTTTACGTTCATGGCACAAAATCTGACGTAGCAAATAAAAGCTTTGGGGGCGAAAAGCTAAAGGAGTTTGAAGTATAACTGCTCCTATGGAAGAAGTTGGGAGGGTTACACACTACTTCAGTAAAATAGGTGTTGCTGCGGTTGTTCTTACAGCTCCACTTCGACTTGGAGACAGGATAAGGATAAAAGGGAAGACTACAGACTTCGAGCAGGTCGTGGAATCGATGGAAATAAACCACACGCCTGTTGAGCATGCCGTTGCTGGAGACCTCGTTGGGATAAAGGTTAAAGAGAAAGTGAGACCAAAGGACATCGTTTATCGCCTGTAGAGTTTCAAAGCGTAGAGTTCCTCAAAAAAGAGCTTTCTTTGGCCAACAATCTCGTAAGCGTAACCCCTCCGCTCTATCTCACCAAAGATGCCCTTGTTTACGGACGACACTACTAATATTATCCTGCCATTGTCCGCGAGTACTTCCTTTACTTCATCAAGAAACCTAACTATTACTTCCATGCCGCGCTTTCCACCATTAATTGCCTTTTCCAGCCAATTTCCTCTCCTCTCCTTTTCACTCAGTTCAAGATACGGAGGATTGAACAGAATCAGCGTAAACTTCTTCCTTATTCCCTTGCAGATATCCGTTCTTATCACCTCTATTCCCTTGCTTTTTGATTCCCTAACGGCGTAAGGCGAGATGTCCGTAGCGATGAGATGCTTGCAAAGGTCTTTGATCCTTTCCGAAACAAAACCGCTTCCAACGCCAATCTCAAGAACTTCATCGTCTGGGCTTATCTCCCTCATTGCAGCTTCAAGCAACAATTCAGAGTCCTCGGAAGGAGGATATACGTTCATAAACTATATTAACTTCATCATAGGATATTTGGCTTCCTCGCTCCATTCAAGTATGGCGGTGGCTTTTTTACCTTTAACATCCACGCAAACTCTTGCGTAGAGCATTTCTGGAGTTAAAGAGGTATAGCCAAAGGATGAAATTGCCCTTTTTAGCCTCCCTCTATCTATTCTAACTTCTACCTCTATAACATAGGGCTGAAGCTTTACGCAGCTCTCCATAGCCTTTTCGAGCAGTTCTGCGTTTGCTTCGCTCACGGGAACACCAATGAATTGATGAAAGAGGGCTGCAAGCTTTATTCCTGCCTCAAACTCAGCTTCTCCACCCATATTCCTTCCTCCAGAGAGGGCTAAAGATATAGAGCATAACGGCCAGAAACACAGCGTAGGCCGCATCTGGTATAAAGAAGGACGCTGCAATTGCTGCTGCTCCAACGGCAAGCAGCCTGTAGTCTCTCACCCTCGTATACCTTATATCGCTAATCATAAGAACGGCAGATATTAATGCAAGGGCGCAGATCAGCTTGCTTTCAAATCCAAGCAGGATTGCTGGTGAAACTAGCAAGGCAGAAGCTGTTACTGGCAGCCCGACGAAGTAGTCAAACTTTAAGACGTTAAATCTCGCAAGCCTTAGAGCTGATGCAACAGCATAAAAACAGGCTATCGCAGGGCTGTATGCAGCTATAAAGAATGCGGGAAGTATGCCGAAGGATACGAGGTCTGCGAGTGAGTCAAGTTCCTTGCCAAACTTTCCTCCGAATCTTGACTCAGCAACAATTCCGTCAACACCATCGAAAATGGCTGCAAGGAAGACGAAGGAGAGATTGCCGGTGTAAAGCCCGAAAAATCCAGCAAGTAGATTGAACAGGCTGAAAATGTCCGCAAATTTTACTTCTCTGCATATGCTGAACATGCTTTCACCGCTACGGTTTCGCCGGCCTTAACCTTTTCCCCCACCTTTTTTACGAAAACGTAACCTTCCGGAATTTCAAGGATAACACGGGAACCAAACCTTATAATCCCAATTCTCTGCCCCTTCCTAACAACGTCACCACTCCCAACATAGCAAACTATTCGCCTCGCAAAAAAGCCGGCAACCTGTACGACTTTAAAAATTCCATCCTCGTTTTCGATCAGAATTTCATTTCTTTCAGCCTTGGGACTTCTTATAAATGCTGGAGGAAACGAACCTTTCCTGTACTTCGTCCCAACAACGACGCCATCAACGGGAGAGCGATTTATATGGCAGTCTAAGGGGCCCATGAATATTTCCATCCTCCTTCCACGCATGTAGTCTATTTTACCGTCCGCAGGCGATACAACGCCCTCCTGAATCTCTCTGGGAGGATCGCGGAAGAAGAAGAGTGTGAAAGCAAAAGCTAGAAACACAAGGATTGATAAATGGGGGAAGAGGATAAAGAGTATAGATGCAATTGTCACTTCAATTAATGCGAGTCTTAAACCACTTCTCTCAATCATCATCCCACCATAGAATCTTTTATAGAATCTTTTAAGGAAAATATAAGCTCTTCGAGTTCGGGCAGTATTCTAAACACGGCAAGGGATATGAGGATCAGGGCCAGCGTTGCAAGCACCTTTGAAATAACGTGATGGGCAATATAAAAGCTGTTCTCCCCAAACCAGCTGTAAGCATAGCTTGCCGTAACGAAGACGTTCCTAAGTATGTTTAAGGCGTAGATAACGGGAACTGAAACGAGAAAAGCCTTAAACTTCCTCTTCCATTCCGCATTTATCCCCATCGTAGCACCAAAGAATAAAGCCATGCTTTCTATGCCCGTGCAAGCTAGTATGATCTCCACTCGCTTGGAGTTTGCGTAAACGTTCACACCATCGCTTACCATGTTAAAACCAAAAAAGTTGCCTATAAGTGCTGTTTGAGATGCTACAACCTTTATAAGTATGTTCCCAAGGGCGGTGAGGGCAAAAATGAAGTACGAAATAGCGGCAATTGCTGAGAACGATGTAACTTCCACAAAAACCTCGCTGTTTTTTCTGAGAATCGAGAAAGCAAGTAAAGAGAAAAACAAAAATGCAAGAAGCATTATAGTAGCATTATAATAATCTACTATTGAAATGTAGTAGGGGGTTCTCAGCAACCATGAGACTGCAAAGCTTAACCAAGAAAGAAAGCCAATTGCTCTTGCTCTAAAAGAGACGTAAGCCAGCATTAAAGCAATAGAAAAAACTACGAGGAGGTCAGGTAAATCCATGTCAGCTACATATTAATGCTGTATATAACATTGCCGTATGCTTTTACAGCTTTACAGACTGGGCTTAGATTGGGTCAAATTGCTAATCATTTTGCATTACGTTTACTCATAGAATCTCACATCAAACAAGCTTAAATACAGCTCCAACAAAAAGCCAGTTTGTGTACGACTTCCATATCCACTCTCGCTATTCGGATGGGGAAGGGGGAATAGATGAGATCGTAAGAAAAGCGAAGGAAAGGAAGCTTAAGGCTATAGCTATAACAGACCATTCCATCGAACATCCAAGAGGATTGACAGAGGGAAAAGCAAAGAGGAGACAGGAGGAAATAGAGAGAGCAAAAGCAAAATACGATATAGAGATTCTCAGCGGCATCGAATGCGGAATTGGAAGCGATGGGGAGATAGTCATGCCTGACTTTAAGTTCGATATCGTCATAGCTTCGATACACGAATGCCTGCCAGCAGAGGAATACTACAGGAGAATAGAGCTATGTATAAAGAAGTACGACTTCGATGTCCTTGGACACTTCCATTCGAGTATATTTGAAAGCTATGAAAGGATTCCAGAGAAAGATGCGGAAATCCTCGACCTACTTGCAGAAAACGACATAGCACTAGAAATCAACACCGCTCATAAGGCTCCTCCGCTTGACTTGCTTAATGCAGAAAGAAAGTTGAAGTATTCAATCGGTAGCGATGCGCACTCGCTTTCACGCGTTGGCGACGTGAAATGGGGTTTGGAAGTTGCAAAAAACCTGAAGGGATGGAGGTTCATATTTGAAGTGTATAACCCTTACCGTTGACGCGATAATACCCTATGAGGGGAAAATCGTTCTGATAAAAAGGATGAACGAACCGTTTAAGGGGTACTATGCCCTCCCAGGAGGAATCGTCGAGTACGGGGAGAGTGTGGAAAAGGCCGTGTTGAGAGAAGTAGAGGAAGAAACGGGAATTAAAGGGAAGATTTACAAGCTCGTCGGCGTTTATTCCGAGCCTAGCAGAGACCCTAGAGGTCATTTCGTCTCGGTTTGCTTCGTTGTACTGCCAGAAGGGGGAAAGCTTAAAGCGGGGAGCGATGCTAAAGAGGTGGCGTTGTTCCCCCTCAACTCCCTGCCAAAACTTGCATTCGACCATGAGAAGATGATAAAAGATGCGGAGGCGATGTTGCGTGGAATTTTGCCCAAAATGTAAGTCGATAATGATCTACCAAGGAAACAAAGCAGTATGCAGGAAGTGCGGTTACGAAAAGGTGTGTGAAGAGGATGAAGACGTCGTAATAGTAGCAAAGAGGAACAGGGACGATGTGCCGGTGATTGAGGGAGAAGATATCAAAACATTGCCCACAACAAACGTAATCTGCCCGGCATGCGGTAACAGGGAAGCTTACTGGTGGTTAAGACAGCTTAGAGCAGCGGATGAAAGTGAGGTTCGCTTCTTCCGCTGCACAAAGTGTGGTAAAACCTGGCGTGAGTACGACTGAGAAAAGATATATATGCATCTCAAAAAACTCCGAGAAGGTGATGCTCATGGCAAGGATGCACGCAAGGAGAAGGGGGAGTTCAGGCTCAAAGAGAGTCTATAGAGATAGTCCTCCGGAATGGGTGGAACTTAAACCGGAAGAGGTTGAAAAGAAAGTCGTAGAACTCTTTAACGAGGGTTACGAGCCAAGCGTGATAGGGATGATCCTCCGTGACCGCTATGGGATTCCGTCGGTAAGGCAAGTAACAGGCAAGAGGTTGCAGCAAATTCTAAGGGAGAAGGGTGCGGAGATGCCGATTCCCGAAGACCTCAAGGCACTTATAAAGAAGGCTATAAGGCTGAGACAGCACGTTAGTGTTCACAAAAAAGACTATCACAACATAAGGGGTTTGCAGCTTATTGAAGCGAAGATTTGGAGACTTTCGAACTATTACAAGGAAAAAGGTGTTTTGCCATCAGACTGGAAGTACGATCCAGAGAAACTGAGAATTGCTCTTACTAAGTAATGAATTTTAATTTTCTAAATATAAAAATTATATTTTAAAAATCAGACTTCAAATGCTTCTAAGGACGTTACGCTTTTCATAGTCCTTTCAACAACGGAAAGAGCCTCAAGCCTATAATCCTCAAGCAGGGTTTGCTTTATTGGCTCTATGGGTACGTCTAGCTTTATTTCCCTCGTCCTCCCGTATCTCCCCTTGGAGATTACGATTGAGTTTATAATTCCCAACATGTCCAGTTCAGCTATGAGATCGCTGATCCTTCGTTGCGTTAGACAGTCTATGTTCAACTTCCTGCAAAGTGTCCTGTAAACGGCATAAACTTCGCCAGTTGTAAATTTCCTCATTCCTGATTCGGTTAGCACGATCATTCCGAACAGCAAAACCTTGCTTTGCGTCGGTAAGGTTCTAACAGCCTCAACAACGTGGTCGGTTTCAATTTTCCTTACGGCCTTCTTAACGTGCTCCCTCGTAATCCTATCAGCATTCTCCTTTTCCGCTATTTCTCCGCTGACCCTCAGGAGGTCTAGAGCCTTTCTCGCATCTCCGTGCTCTTGAGCAGCCAAAGCGGCACAGTAAGGGATTACGTCGTCGTCAAGCACACCCTCGTAAAATGCGAGTTCTGCACGCTGTGCGAGTATGTCCTTTAGTTGTTCGGCATTGTACGGCGGGAATATCAACTCCTCCTCGCTCAATGAACTCAAAACCCTCGGATCTAGGAAGTTCTTAAACTTTAGGTCGTTTGATATGCCGATTATGCTCACTCTTGCGTTTTCAAGTTCTCCATTTATTCGGGAGAGATTGTAGAGGACATCATCGCCCTTTTTCACGAGCTTGTCTATTTCATCCAACACGATAACAATCGTCTGATTCTTGGAATCTATCGCCTTCTTCACCTCCTCGTAAACCTGATCTGTAGGCCAGCCAGTCATGGGCACGTTTCTTCCCAAAACTTTGGCTAGCGTCGCAAGAACACGGTATTGTGTATCTATAAGTTCGCAGTTGAGGTAGTGAACGTAGCAGTGCACGTTAAGCTTTTTGCTCATCGTCTCGAGCTGATTTCCTACAAATTTTACGGTAGCCGTCTTTCCTGTCCCGGTTTTACCATATATAAGCACATTTGACGGCGTCTCGCCCTTTAACGCTGGAACGAGGATTGAAGCAAGGCTTTCAATCTGTTCTTTCCTGTGCGGAAGATAATCTGGTGTGTACGAATGTCTCAGCACGTCTCTGTTACGGAAAATCTTTGGTTGGGCAATTAGAGACTCGAATATGTTTCGCATAATCAACCACCCGGGACATGATGAGTTCCCGGCCTTGCTTTAAGAACTTTACCATTCCGGCCTAAATTTATTTAGATAGAATAAATAACGTTCAGAAAAGTTTTATTCGATAAGTCAATGATTAATCGAACCCCTATCATAACTTAATTAAATATTGTGATAATAATGGCCCTTTGTTTCTACTGGAAATCGGGAAGATAAATATTGGCGCATGCAGATAAGCTTTAACAAAAAATAGATTATCAAAAAATCCAAAGAATGGAAAATCACGATGCAAAAAAGTCCTTCACCTCATCAAAGTTCTCTACAAGCTGCGCAACCTCTCTGAGGTCTTTAAAAGGTCTGCTGGTAACTATTTTTGCAGCAGTTTTCCTTCCTATTCCTGGAATTGCTTCTAGCTGGTCTATACTCGCTCTATTTACGTCAAGAGTCTCTACCGCAGTTACTGAGCGCATTCCATAGCCTATAACCCTCGCGTCTACTATCTCATTTCTTTTATAGCGGCCTATAAGGCCTACAAGAAGTGGATAGCTCCCCATCTGCCTTGCAAAGGTTAATTTACCTTCAACAACTTCACATCTTAGATCTGTAAGTTTTCTTCCTACCGGCACAATTTTACGAAGCATCTCTCTGTCAATTTCCTCTCTAACTCTTTTTTTGAATATTTTGAAGTACCTTTTGTGCTTTCTGAGGTTTTTATCCCCAAACTTTTCCATTTTTGTTCCGGGAATTATCTTAACCTGTCTGATATTTATCCTCCTGAGCAGCAAGCCCCTTTGTAGTACTTCTGCTAAAAATTCGTAGTTTTTCTGGAACGTTTCCTTGGTCTCTCCCTTCAGACCAACAACGAAGTTAATGCCTGGAAGAAAGTAAGGCATTCCGTTGTAGCCTGCAGTTTTGCCGTAGCGATTGACCAGTTCTATTGCATCCATTACTTCTTCTGGATGGGCTGCGAGGGTGTTAAGTCTGATTACTTTCTCATCGGCACTTTCAAGGCCAAAAGCTGCAACGTTACCTGGAGTCTGGTAAATAACTATCGTTTTAATAATCTTTTTACTTTCTTCTGGATATTCTGCGATCGTCTTTGGGTTTACGTTGTCCAAATGCAGTGTTTTTATCTTCGGACATCTCCTCCATATCTCCCGATGGAAGGCAAGCATGAATTCAGCGTTGGGCTTCGGAACCTCGTAGCTGAAGTCCGCCATGTACGTAAAGAAGTCCGTTTGTCTTCCAATTCTGAAGTGTCTCACGCCTGCAGCATATAGAGATTCGATTTCGTCAAGCACAGCGCTGGGATTCCTCATCTTCGGTTTTCCATGCACGAACTCCATGCAGAAGGAGCATTTCCTCCAGTAACACCCTCTATACGTTTCTATCTCGCATATCACGTGGGGAAAGTCGGGATGTTGCCTCACCACTTCGCTGCCAAGCACCGCAAAGCTATCGAGGTTGAACTCTTTCTCTTTTCCCGCAAATCTGCATAGCAATTCGAAAAGCCTTCTCTCAAAGGGGTAATCGAGGACGCCAAGTTCTTCTCTCTCTTTTGCCTTTAGTTCAAGGGCTACCGGGCCGACTATTATTTTTTCTCCAGGCAAAGAAATTGCCTCTTCAAGGCTTAGCGGCTTCGCGGCGAGGTACTTTCCGGGAACTATCGCTCCAGCTATTACGATGATGAGATCATAATTTTTGAGAATCGTCGGCTTTTCCCTGACTTCTTCAGCTGTGAGGTACCTTGCAGCTATGCCAAGGCTCTTCAGCATTCCATAGATGTAGCGGGGATATGGGGAGATATAAGGCGGTACACCCAGGCAAGAAGGCTCGTCAACGTAGCCGTCAACGATCGCAAGCATCAATCACCCCTCTGTATCTTTGCATGCGCTCCCACTATTGAGGCGCTGAGTTCTATGTTTCTTATTTCACATTTCTCATCGACTATGCTTCTCCAAACCTTCGTCCTTCTAAGAACAACGTTGTCGAATAGCACGCTGTCGCAAACGTCCGAATTCTCAATCAGGCAATCTCTGCCTATGTATGCGTACGGGCCGATTATTGAACGGCCAACGATTTTTGCACCTTTTTCTATTGTAACGGGCTCGATTATCTTCGCAATTTTGTCTATCTCTTCAGCCTCAACGCTATGTTCCATGAAGAGGCGAAGCGCACTTAGGTAAGAGTCGGGACTTCCTATGTCGTACCAGTTTCCTTGAAACGCATAACCGTAGAGTTCGTCCCTCTGGCAGAGCCAACCTATAAAATCGCCCAAGTTATCTGCTCTCTCATCGCCGACGTATTCAGAAAGCATTCCGCATACGTATGAAGGGAAGGCGTATATGCCTATTCCAACAAGCGTAGAAGGAGGATCAGCTGGCTTCTCAACGAACTTTACAACTCTTAAATCGTTGAGTTCTGCGACGCCGTAACGTTTGGCAAGTTCGTAATCACCAACGTCGTAAAGGGCGGTTACGGGCTTCCCCACTTTTTTGTAGAATTCAACGAAGTCGTCGAGATCAAAGGAAAAGAGGTTATCTCCAGCAACTACAAGCATCTCATTGCGGATTGTTGAGGCGACTTCTGCAAGGGCTCTTACTGCTCCAAGCTTTTCCTCCTCACGCATGCTCTCTTCAATAAATAATTCAACATCCTTTCCTTCAGCCCATTTCCTGAATTCGTACTCGAAGCGCCTGTTTGTAGATACGATTACGGGACCAAACTTCTTTATTTTTTCATAAATGAAATCAATAATCTTTTTCTTACCTATAGGCAAGAGAGGTTTAGCCTTCGTTTTTGTTATCGGCCAAAGCCTCGTGGCGTATCCTCCGGCCATTATTACAACTTTCATGAAAGTGAGTTACGTATAAAATCTTAAAACTTTGCGCTTTTCACGATCGCTGCATAGTCTTCGGGTCTAAGATTTTCGGGTCTGAGGTTTACAAACTCCTTGGGGACGCTAACCCTAACACCCCTTTCCTTCATCCACTCCTCAATTATCTTACCAACTTTCTTTCTCCTTCTCGAAAAACAGAAACGCACGAGATCCTCAAAGAGCTCCAAGTTGTCAACAAAGATCTCAGGTTTTCTTATAAGTCTAACTATTGCCGAATCTACTGCCGGTACCGGCTTAAAGGCTCTCCTTCCAACGAATTCAAGAATTTCTGGAGTGGCGTAAGCTCTAACGGTTGCGCTGAGCCTTCCGTATTTCCTGCCCCTCCTTGCAACGAGCCTTTCTGCAAACTCCCGCTGGTACATGATGACTGCTACATCAAAATCGTGTTTGAGAAGTTTGAACGTTAGGGGAGAAGAGATGGAGTAGGGAATGTTCGAAACGAACTTGTTAAAGCTCGGAAACTTTACTTTGAGGGCGTCTCCATGGATAAGCACGAATCTTTCTCCTTCAATCTCCCTGCGAAACTTTTTTCTTAGAATTTCGATGAATCTCCCATCGATCTCTATTCCATAAACCTTTCCAGCCTTTCTGAGTAAAGCTGAAGTTAAAACTCCAGTTCCGCACCCCACTTCCAAAACCGTATCACTACAGCTGATAGACGCATAGTCTGCCATCCTATTTGCGATCGCTTTGTTAATGAGAATGTGCTGACCCTTATGGAGTCTCATGCAGTAAACAGCTTGTACTTCGTGTTAGGATTCTGCAGTTCGTATATGATCCTGTTCACTATAAGCTTTTCAGGCTTTTGCAATCCCTTAACTCTGCTCGATATGTCCTCAAAGCTCTTAAAAGGCTCTTTTTTCCTCTCGTCGATGATTGCCCACATCGTCTTTTTTCCAACGCCCGGCAGTAACTCAAGCTGATGCAAGCGGGTGGTGATCGATTCAGCCTTATTGAAGAACTCGACAAACTTCTGCTCGTTTTGCTTTACCACATGCTCGAGAACGTAAGGCAGCTCAGATTTTGCTGCTGGTGTTAGATCGTCGTACCTTAGCTTTTTCTTTATCTTGTGAACCACATCACGTTCTCCCTTTCCTATGTACAGTCTATCCATCACTAAGGGAGAGGAACCCTTCTTTAGACTTACTTCAAGTAGTGTAAAGTACTTTTCTCCAACGACTTGTGCAAGAGGTTCACGCCTGTGAATTGGCCTTTTATCGTCTGGATGACCGTAAGGTAAGAAATCAAGAACGTAAGCGTAATCTTCAAGCTTCTCCTTGGACTTCTCCTTTCTTTCTTCCATGGCAACACCCAACATTAAGAAAAACAGCAATTATATTAATCTTTTCAAAACTACCTGTACTTGTCTATCACTTCGAGAATTTCCTGTATTTGCTCGGGAGTTATGGTAAAACGCTCCTTAGCAAAAATAGTCCTTACCTCATCGGAAACTCTTGGCATTATGTCTACGAGCTTTACAGCCAAATCCTTCCTCCCAACCTGAGGGAGGGATGCAAGTTCTTCAACAAGCTTTTTAGCCTCTTCAGCAGAAAGCTTTGAAAAGGTTCTAAGATGCTTAAGGGCTCTCCTCGTTTCGAAGAGTAATTCAGCCCTTTTCTTTCTCTCTTCGGCTATCTTCTCCATTATCTCCTTCGCTTCTGCTATCGTTATGTACTCAAACTCCTTAACTTCCTTAAAGGCCATAGTATCACGCTTTAAGATGCTCGGGTCTAACGATCAGAGTCTTGTACTTTCCGCCGTCTCTTACCTCTACTAAATACGCTCTCCCTCTCTGGCCTATAATCCTTCCAGTTCTCCCCTGAAAGCGAGGATGAGGCATACCCTTGTGGACAGCGGAATCTATGTCTATATGAACG
>QMZF01000008.1 GCA_003663055.1 Archaeoglobales archaeon
GACGCTGGAAAAGGTTGCAGAAGAGACAGCAAAGGCAGTATGGTGAGGGAGGCTATAGGGTGTTAAGGACTATACAAATCACTCCAAAAAATCGAGAAATATTAAGAAGAAAAACAGAACTCTCGGTACAGAGTTTGAGAGATCTTAACTTATCCAATGACGCGTTAGACTCTTTTACGTAATTTTGGTGAAGTTAGGCTTTATGGATCTACCTTTACAACTTGGAATGGCGGTAAAGTAATGTATCTCCAAATTTTCCAGGGAGAAAGAACAGAAACGACTTTTGGGAACTTGCAGAACCCATAGACTTCGCTGTAGAACTTCATAAGTACCTTTGAAGCGATTGGTTAGGATATCATAAAAGCTGCTGCCATGGCATTGTTGGCGGTATGACATAGCCAGCTACCGGTAAACCTGTATTCAATGTAGATAGCCCCGAAAACTAGGCCAACGAAGAACATGTCAACAGCCTTGAACCATCCCCAACCAAACAGATAGTGATGCAAAGCGAATGTTATACTGGAGATGAGCATTCCAAGTTCCGTTTCACCCCGTGTAACAAAGAACTGCATAACAATCCTGCGATGTATTAATTCTTCGTACAGCGGTGCGATTACGAGAACGTAAGGAACTTTCACGTATATGGGTTGATCGAGCCACCAGCTCCCTTTACCAAAGAAAGCTTTTGCCACCCATGGGTAGTTCGTGAGCATAAACGACAGGAAGGAGTAATTGACTATGTAGCAAACTACACCTACCGTGGTAACAAGGAGGATGCTCCTCAGGTTGAGGTTCATTAGACTTGAAGAACGGTAGCAACTCTTTAACCTTTCCGGAAAGTTTAAACTTCTACAATAGCCCTCAGCGAGGTAAGGGGTTGAAGGATTAGGGGTTACGCGAGCAGGAGAACAGCTGAAATAGAGCAATGGAGGTACGCCAAGTAGCTTTTTAATGTACATAATTCTTTTAGGTTGTAGTCTTTGTCTTTACCTTTACTTCTCTCGAAAAAACTCGACGATAATCTTTTCTTCCTATGAAATACAATTCAAATCTCCACGGAAGTTGTTGTAGTCCCAGTTATAGACAGATAACACGGTTTTTCTTGTTTATTAGACTGTCATCGCAAACTCCCTACCTCCCGCTCCTACTTCTTCGAGCAGTATTATCAACGAACCTGGAGGTATGCCTCCGACCTTCGTGTCAAAAAGTTCTATTCCGGTGGGAACTATAAATTATTCATTTTTTTCACCTGATTTATAGAATTTGTTCTTAATTTACGATTTCCAAACTATTTAAAAGTTGGTGAGATTTGAATCCAGCGATATTCGTGCACAACAATCTTTTTAAACCTAATTAATGTAATAATAATGATGGTGAATTTTAACCTAGGTATTCCAACTCACTACAGAAACCTTGTATCTATCTATGAAGGTATGGATATTGAGCATAAGCTTGAAGACGAACTCAACGTGGAAGTTCCAGAAGGAGAAAGGGTTATAGATGAATACTGGATCGTTCCCGGCTTTTGCAAGGTGCAGATAATAGAAAACGAGGACAACGCGAGGAAGCGGTACAACCTCATAGAACCTCCAGTAGGTGTTGATGAACTGCAGCTTCTTAACATAATATACAACGACATGAAAAGGACACTCGTCCTTAAGGAATACTCGATGGATAAAGAGAAAAAGACCGAGATCATCATGGAAGTCCTAAACGAGCTTATAGAAGAATATGCAATCGAGATGCACCCACAACTTCTTCTCAAAACGCTTTATTACCTTTTCAGAAACTTCATAGGCTTTGGGCCAATCGATGGAATGTTAAACGACCCCTACCTCGAGGACGTGTCATGCGATGGTTACGACATTCCTGTTTATGTCTTTCACGTTAGGCACGGCAGTATGCCCACAAACGTACGCTTTTCTAAGGACTATCTCGACAACTACGTTCTACTTCTCTGCCAGAAAGCTGGCAAGTACATCTCCTATGCCAATCCCCTCGTTGATGCTACACTGCCAGACGGAAGCAGGCTTCAGGCAACCTACGGCAGTGAGATAACGCCGCGAGGCTCATCTTTTACTATCAGAAAGTTCAGAGCAACGCCGTATACTCCAGTAGACCTCCTCGAAACCGGAACGATGAATGCAACAATGCTTGCCTACTTCTGGTTGCTTGTCGAGAACAAGATGAACATCATGGTTGTTGGCGAAACAGCAGCAGGCAAAACAACAACGCTAAACGCTCTCATGATGTTTATTCCTCCAGACTCAAAGGTGATATCGATAGAGGACACGAGAGAAATCCATCTTATACACGACAACTGGATTGCAGAAGTGACAAGGCTTAGTATAGAGGGTCAAGAAATAACGATGTACGATTTATTGCGAGCTGCCTTAAGGCAGAGACCCGATTATATAATAGTCGGAGAGGTGAGAGGTAGAGAAGCTTTAACGCTTTTCCAAGCGATGTCTACAGGACACGCAGCATACGCAACGTTGCACGCTGGAGATATAAACCAGCTCGTTTATAGGCTTGAGAACGAGCCGTTAAACGTCCCGCGTATAATGATCCAGTTCCTCGATGCCGTTGTAGTCCAGTCCGTCTGGGCGAGAAGGGGGGTAAGGAAGAGAAGGGCGATTGAAGTGAACGAGATATTTGGAATAGATCCGGTGAACAAAAACCTGCTCGTGAATCCCCTCTTTAAATGGGATCCGTCAATCGATGCGTTTACCCAAACCTCGGAGTCTAAAAAGCTCGACAAGATTGCGAGGATTATGGGTGTAGATACATACGAAGTTGTTGAAGAGCTAGCAAGAAGGGCAGAATTTCTTGAAGCTCTGAAAGAGAGGGGAATAAGGGACTTTAGCGAAGTTATAGAACATATCCAAAGCTATTACACCAACCCTGAAAAAACCCTCCAAGAGGTGAGGAGTTGAAGAGGGAATTGAAGCGGGAGCGCATATCGTTATACGTTCCGGATAGGTTTGTAAAGTACTACAGCAGGAAAGTTAGAGACAAACCAGCTCGCTATAGGTACCTCACGGACACTATAACCGCTTCTAGACTTCCACTAACTGTGCAGAGGTTGCTCGCCATAGCGACGTTTTACTCTACCCTCTCCTTTTTTATAGGAGCTTTCGTTGGCTATGCTGTGCTCAAATCGATAGTTCCAGGTTCTCTGCTTTACATCACTCAATACCTGCATGGGACCGCTATTGGAGAATTTTTTGCCCATCACCGCACGGAACTAGACCTCATTTACACGCTTCTTTGGACATTTATGTTTGGTATAATAGCCTACAAGCTCGTCGAATATCTCATCCTCTCCTATCCATCTTTCGTTGTAAGCAGAAGGAAGAACGAAATAGACGTTTACCTTCCTCACGCTATAAACATGATGTATGGCATGGCTGCTGGTGGAATAGGAACGTATGAGATGATTAAGGCTGTTGCCGAAACGAGGTTCATGTTCGGCGAGTTAAGCAAGGAGTTTGGCACTATAATTCAGCTAACCGACATATTTAAGGAGGACATGCTAACAGCCATGAGGTACGTTAGAGACACCACGCCAAGTGAGAAACTATCGAGTTTCCTTGATGATTTTATCTTCATAATAAAGGGTGGTGGAAGTCTCTCCAACTTCCTAAAAAATAAGTCTAAAGAGTATTTTGAGGAGCAAGAGGTTAGCTACTCAAGCTATCTAGACTTTTTGAGCGTAATGACAGAGACCTATCTTGCAGCTTTCATTCTTTTCCCGTTGTTTTTACTTGTCGTTCTTGTTATGATGCAGGTAGCTGGCGAGGACATCCTTAAAACGTACAGAACTGGCATACTCGTCCTCCTTCCACTTGCTACTATCTTTTTTACGTACCTTATAAAATCCTCACTTCCCGTACCACCAGCAAGGACGGAAAAGAGAGTTTTTAGGCACGAAGAAGACCTATTCGTAAGGAAGGTAGATAGCGAAATGAAGTCATTTAGAGTTAAGAAGTTCAGAAAAGTTCTGAAAAGGATAAAGTCAGTTCTGATGCACCCGTTAGAAGATGCGGTCTATACAATTGAATTTAGAATAGTTTCCTTTTACGTTATAATTCTCGTGGCCATAGCCACCTTTGCGGCCTTGAGATTTTTGAGTCTTAAAGAATTACCGATTGTGTCTCTATCGGCAGGGGCAATCCCTCTTATTTTCTTTTTTGAGCTAAGAGAGAGAACTGTCAGACAGATCGAGAAGAGAATTCCCGAAATATTTAGGGAACTGGCGATTTTAAATGAGGCTGGCTTAACGATAATAGAGGCACTTAGGGTTCTTAGCAGTTTGGAGCTCGGGATAATTTCTAAGGAAATAAGCATGATTAGGAGAAGAGTGGAGTGGGGGGAGCCTGTTGCTAGGGCATTCAGACTTCTCGAAATGCGAATACGGAGTGATGTGGTAGCAAAAGTCGTACCTATATCGGTAAAAGCCCTCGAAACTTCTCCAACGTATAAAGATGCTTTCCAAACAGTAGCAACGTTTGCTTCAGCGGAGGTTGGACTTAGAGAAAAGATTAGAAGTGGAATGTTTTTATATGTTGTTATAATTTATCTTTCAATGTTTGTTTTTCTACTTATTGTTTATATAATGATTAACAATATTCTTTCAGTATTCAGCGTAACGGTTACCGAGGGAGTGACCTTTATTCCAAACATAGGTTTTATTAAAGACACGTTCTACCAAGTCTCCCTACTTGTTGGCGTTCTTTCAGGAATAATAGCTGGAGTTGTTGGAACTGGAAAGGTTACTTGCGGTTTGAAGCATTCATACGTTTTCTTTGCCGCTACGTACTTGCTCTTTAATTACTTTCTGTAGTCGAAAAGCTTAAACTCTATAATAATAATAATTAAAATAATGGACAGTGATGGCGTAACTGTTGTTGTGGGATTCATTCTCATTTTGATGATCTCGATGATCTCGCTTAGTGTGGCTCAGACAACGCTAGTTCCAAACGTATGCAAGAAAGTTGAAGCGGAACACATGGAAAAACTCACACAGCAAGTACTTGAACTTGCAGAAGTTCCAGATAGTTCAAAAACCGTAAGACTTGATTTAGGGGTGAACTATCCAAAATATCTGTTTTTGATGACTCCCTCAAAAGGAACGACGAGTCTAAGTTTTGAGAAGTTTTACATCAACCTCAGCTACACAAAAATACTTCCGAACGGAAGTAAGGTATATGTGGAGAAGTCAATTCCAAGCTATAGAATTGCAATTACGCCGGGATACTACTTTTACCCGAGAGATAGCCTGATAATCGAGAATTCGGCCGTGTTTAAAAAGGCTGGCAACACACTCATTAACATTACAAAGGGTATCACCCTCGATGGAGGTGTGAACATTGTAATTTATAACTCAACTCTAGGCTCTCTCTCATCCTCCTCGTCTTTAAGTCTCACAGTCGTTCCGCTATCATCTGGCGGTAGTACATCGGTAGAGAATCTCTCCATAACATTTAGCAGTGTTAATCCAGACTTTTGGCTATCTTTTAATTCATCCGATCATGTTGTCGAGCTTGTCGGTGAAAACGTTGTGAGAATAAACGCCAGTTCTGCGCTTTTAAGCATATCAGAAATTTACGTAAGCACAAAAAGAACCTCCATACCAAGCAAGTCGAGGGAAGTATACGCACTGAATCCATCCAACTCGTACACGCTCAACGTAGGCGAAACTCTTACTCTTGGAATTAAAGTCGTTGATGAGTTCGAGAATCCTGTAAAGGGTGTGGAAGTAAACGTTTCTGTTAGTGGTGATATTGGCTACGTTTTTCCGGCAAGGACGTACACAGACAAGAGCGGTGAAGTCCACGTTACTTTCAGCGCAACGAATTCCGGGAGTGGAAACGTTACCTTCAGTTGTAGCTGTGGGAAGGTGGAGTATGGTATTCAGGTGACTCCATTGTCTACAACCTCGCAGGTTTCAATCGATGTCAGTTGTCCAAATCCCGAAGAGGATGAACCAAGTAAGGACATCTCCGCCTATGTCGCAAGCAATGGCAATCCCCTGCCGGGTTACGAGGTCGTTTTTGCCACCAACAGCAGTGATGCCGTGTTAAATACGACAAAAGCCCTAACGAACACGAACGGTTATGCCGTTGTTAGGGTCTCTCAAACCGTTAGCGGGGTAGGCTGGTACAGAATCTATGGTTACGCTGGAAGTGCCGTTGATTACGTGGATGTCAAGCTAAATACGAGCGTTCAATCCGGTGTGCATGTACTGCCAGTTTACATTGAAAATCAACTCTCAAACCAGCTACTCGATTACCAGATTAAAGTAGTTATCGACGACTCCTCGATTCTCAGCAAAATGCAGAGTGATGGCAGCGATATTCGAATCTTCGACAGGCTTGTCAGCGATCCTTACAACGATACAGCTGGGAAGCTACCTTACTGGATTGAGAAAGAACCCTCAACTGGAGAACTAGTTCTGTGGATAAAGCTCAGTTTAAATGCAAATGAAAACAAAACAGTATATATTTACTTCAATAAGAGTGGTGTTAGCCCAGAAAGCAATGGAAGTGCTGTTTTCATGTTCTTCGATGATTTTAACGAT
This sequence comes from Archaeoglobales archaeon, assembly GCA_003663055.1. Classification (GTDB taxonomy): domain Archaea; phylum Halobacteriota; class Archaeoglobi; order Archaeoglobales; family Archaeoglobaceae; genus Archaeoglobus_C. Next base: position 6,584 of record QMZF01000008.1, read on the forward strand.
GGAGACATTTCGGACTGGTATGCAAAGAGAGCGACGATATCAGCAACGACACTCGATGGCAGAAAGGTTCTGAAGTTATATCCGACGGGTAGCACGAATTACCAGCACTTTGCAGTTCCGAACAATTGCAATCTGAACGCAGAAAACTACATCGTTGCGGCCTACATTTATGACCGGTGGCCTGCTGGAAGTGTGCTTTTCCATTACGTGGACGACGGAAACTGGTGGAGTTTGGAGCTCTACTATGGTGGAAATAGGGACATATTCAGGCCATACATAGATGGCCACGATGAGGGATGGGTATATACACACACGCCCTGTTCAATAAACGCGAGGGAGTGGTACAGAATAGAGGTCAAAGCATTTCCAGATAAATTCCAGATGTACATCGACAACGAACTTAAATGGGAGCAAAATGTGGATGGTACATACAGGCTCTCAGGATACAGCAAAGTTGGTTTTGTGGAACACAGAGGCTATGGGCCCTTATATGCCGATTGGATATTCGTGCGCAAGTATGCTGAGCAGGAACCAAAGGTTACAATAGGAACACTGATTCAGTAGGCTAGCGATCAAAAAACAATTTAAAAACTCGATATAAGAACTGACACTACAATAAAGGCTCCGAGAAGCACCAACGCTGCAATAACAACGTTTCTTACCAACCTTCTGATTCCTTCCCTCTGCTGAGCCGTAATAACCTTTATCTTTTTACTAGCCTGACTTGCTTCGAGTCCCGGAGAACCTTCAAACTTTGCATCGATACTATGTTCCCCAAAACTAAAGGATTGCCTAAACTCGAATCTTCCGGAGTGATCGGTAACGCTTTCCGCAACTTTCACATTGTCAACGTAGAGGGTAACTTTTTTGTGCTCTACGGGTACCCACATCTTACCTTTTCTATCGTACCATTGAAGATAGCCAGCAATAACGATTTCTTCTCCTACTACTGGTCTCGCATCACTAAAATGTAGGCCAGCTATACGAGTTTCACGTTGCTCCATAACTGATGGTTAGCACCAACGTATATAACAGTTAGTTTAGTATAGCTTATGTTAAAAATTCAAAAATATTGAAAATATTGAAATTAGCCAAAGAGTGCTCCGAGACCTTCAATTGCTTCTTCTTCCTTCTCCTCTTCTTCTTCCTTCTCCTCTTCCTTCTTCTCCTCCTCAGCTGCTGCTGGAGCTGCAGCTTCAGCAGTCACAGCTGGAGCAGCAGGAGCCGCAACAAAGGCAGCCTTTGAAATTGCTTCGTCTATGTTCACTTCTTCGAGTGCTGCGACTAGTGCTTTAACTCTTGCCTCGTTTACCTCTACGCCAGCCGCTTCAAGCACAGACTTAACGCTCTCTTCCGTTATTTCCTTTCCAGCTGAGTGCAACAGCAGTGCAGCATATACATACTCCATACCCATTACCCCCTTTTCACCTTAACCAAACAGAGCGCCCAATCCTTCAAGAGCCTCTTCTTCCTTCTCCTCTTCCTCCTCTCCTACTTCTTCCTCTTCCTCCCTCCTTTCTTCCCTCTTCTCTTCTAGTTTCACTTCAGCGCGCTTGGCTGAGGAGACGAGGTTTGAGAGCTCTTCATCAAGAGCTTCGGATGGGAGGAGAGATGCTAGTGAAAGCATGTGACTTTGAGCCTTCGCAAGGATATCCCCCATAACATCCCTCTCGAATATCAAGGCGTTTACTGCCAGATTCCTTGCATCCATATAAGCCTTTGCCAAAAGAATTTCTGCTGTTTCGGGAGTAACGTAGGCAGCATTTACAGCAAGGTTGAGAGCTTTTCTACAGGCGTTGACGAAATCTTCAAAGATCTTGCCTGCATCGATTGCGAGCATGTCTGGTGTAAACAGTACACCGCTCTCGTAGATAACCCTTACATCGAGACCAACTTTAACCGGTTTTATCTCGAGGAGCTCGAGGGCCCTTGCAACCTCAGGTTTGACAACTTCTCCAGCTTTCACGATAGTGACAGTATCCTTTATTACGATCTTACCCTTCTCTATCGCCGCAGGGATGCCTGCAGCTTGCAAATCACCTATGATAGGCCCGGGCGGAAATGAAGTGGGGCCCTTTTCAACAACAACATCAACGGGAGAAACCTGACCCGGTTTAAGCGGAGACGGGATTTTGGTCGCTTCAAGTTCCTTGTAAAGTTTGAAGGGATTGAGCTTGGTTGCGACTATCGCAACCTGATCGCCTAGAAAATCCAGTACACCCATATAGTCTCCACCAAGGGATCTAATGGCTTTCTCAATCAGCGTGTTCTTTGTTACTCTTATAACAGCAAAGTCCTTGAACTTTCTCCTTATGTCTTGCATCTGCCTTGCAGGCACATCCCTGAAGCTAACGATGGCAACTACTGGATAGCTCGTAAACAATCGCTTTACATCCTCAACGGCCTGAACCTTCCAAGGCTTTGGCATTCCCCTGATAGCCGCCATTACTTCTCACCTCAGGCAACTCTAACAGCTGGCCCCATGGTAGTTTTAACGTATATGGACTTAATTGTCTGAATGGGGTTTTCATACTTACCCTCTACGATTTTGAGGATTTCAAGGGCGTTTTCTGCAATTTTCTCTGGATCCATGTCTTTCCTGCCAATGGGCGCGTGAAACGTTGGTTTATCTCTTGTCCTTATCTTCACAGACTTTCTCAATCTCTCTATTATAGGAGTTGGATCGGAAAGTGGAGGAATAGGCTGTGGCATCTTTCCACGAGGCCCGAGAATTGGGCCTAATTTTTTACCGATTTCGGGCATTAAGGGAGCTTCGGCAACAAAAAAGTCGTACTCCTTTGCGATCTTTCTCGCCCTTCTTTTATCCTTAGCTAGCTCATCTATCTCTTCGGGAGAAATTACATGAGCTCCAGCTTCCTTAGCCTTAAGAGCGGTTTCACCTTTCGCAAACACCGCTACCTTTCTTGGCTTCCCAATGCCATGAGGAAGTGTAACTATGGCATCAATCCTGTTTTCGGGCCTTTTCATATCAACATTTCTTAAATTGACGGCCATTTCTACTGTCTCCACAAATTTCCTCGGTTTTGCCTCTCCTACTGCTTTCTTTACCGCTTCTTCAACTTTCTCTTTCTCCACGATCATCCCCAACACCCCGTAGTGCCAGCGGCTTTCGCCTCCTACGGTCTTGTTATGGCTTTTCGCTAACAGGCTTTCTGCAGACTTACAGCAAGCAATCAAATGGGTATTTTAAGTTAACGGTCAAAGATTTTACTCTCGCAGCCTTGAGGGAGTTCCGATGGGTCAGGCGACAGTAAGGAGCGTTACCTAGAATCTCCAGATGTTAAATGTGTTTTCGCCGAACAGGAATGGGCCTTCCGTTATCTGCACGGTTATCTCCGATTTCGACTTTCCATCTGCTAGCCGGTTCAGCCGACACTTAACTTAATTTCAGGAATTTCCATAAGCTCAGTAGACGGTAGTCTCACCTGCTTTAACGAACGCACTCCTTCTGCAGTCAAAATAGCCGAACTTTCTGAACGCACTGTATGTACCCCGGCAGGAACACCATCTATTTTTGTCGGCGTCCTTCCTGCGTACACATTATCCAAGTAAACCAGAGTTCCCTCCGGTTCGGAGTTTGCGTGAATTGAGCCAGATTTAGAATCTTCTTTTCTCTTTTCTGTTATTTTTAACTCTTCCGTACCTGCCTTACAGCAATTGAAAGAAGTGCGGCCACTGTAAGCCAAGCGACATTCTACGGCTTCTCCATCTGGGTCAATACCATAGCCAATAAACCTCACACTTTCCCCTTCGTAAAGAAGTTTTGAAGTTCTAGCTGTAGGGCTTCAAACTGTTACCTGCAATCCATAGCTTCGCTGGAAATGTACACGGTGTACTTCGTGTTGTACTCGAGAGAGAACTTGGTGTAAACACGAGCGTGTTACCCTATATAAACTTACCCGATACCTCTGGATACTCCAGCCACAAGTAACCGCTACCTTCCTCTCCATGACTTTCAACTACAAGCCTTCATTTCCTCATTCGCAACATCGTACCTTAACTTCAGTACGGGTTCACCGCTGTGGTTTAGCTTACCTAGGCGGCCAGTGTTGTTCGAGCCATCCCTTTATTCTTCCAGAATCGGTGGGGCCAACGAGTACTTTCCAACCTGTTTCGTCTTCAATTGCTCCCTGAAGCCTTGCTGCTAAGCCAGGAATGACAAGGAATCGATGTTTCACTTTCTCAGCGATGCCAGCCTTTTCCATAAGCTCTTTAACCTTATCGGCAGTGAACTGTCCTCCTGCAACGCTAACCTCAACACCCAGGCCGCCGGTGTCGAGGACTAACAGCCAGCCCGAGATGTTTGCGCTCACTAAGTCACTTTCAACCGTATAATACGTCAAAGCGAAGTTCGTTGTTACGAACACCGGCGATTCAGGCGTAGGATCGTTTATCTCTCTTAATCCAGCTTCAACTTGGACTGGTGTGCGTGGATCGGTGTATATGTTTTCCCTGAGCATTATAATCGGCATAACGGTGTAAGGTTCTAGGCTGTGGAGTATCATCGCATCGCCGTACTTCACTATAAACAGCGAGGCAATTACAGTTTCCCAATACGCCTTACTTACCGCATCACCCTCAACCATCCATGCAGCTATAGGTGTTACGAGAATTGGGCATGCGACTTCTTTATCCCCGCCAGCGATGGCTGTCCTTCTGAGCTGAACAACTCTTTCGAAAGTTTTTCTAAGTCCCTCACCCATCGTTTCGGTTACAGGGTCGAGAACGACTTTAACACCCTCAGATTTAAACGTCGCTGCGAGACTTTTCAGCGTATTGAGATCGGAACTCCTGACTACAACGGGAACCTTGAACTCGAGAGCTAAGTCAAGAAACCCC
>QMZF01000009.1 GCA_003663055.1 Archaeoglobales archaeon
AAGAAATTCAGCCGTCTCGGCAGCTTCTTCAGCAACAGGAATGTCCGAAGTGCCGGCTGTAAGAATGGCAACTTTACCTGTTTTCTCTTCCTTCTCTTTTTCCCCTTCCTTTCTCACAACTACGGTTCTTCCTTTTCTGTTAACTCTACTCTCTAGGTCAGAAAATTCTCTTCGTATAGCTTTTATGTGTTCTTCGCTCGCTCTTGTAACCAGAACCTTCTCAACTCCTTTCAAGTATTCCCGGATTATTTCAACTACTTCTTCTGGCTCCTTGCTTTCAGCAAAAATAGCTTCCGGCTTTCCAGCTCTAGCGAATCTTTCACGGTCTATCCTTGCGAAATCTTCAAGCTTTCGTCTCTTCATGGTACTCTTGGATTGACTTTATCGTCATTTTTGCATTCCTTATTGCCTCTATACCCCTCACCGCCGCTATCGCTCCCGAAACCGTTGTGATATACGGAACATTGTAATCCACTGCTGCTCTCCTTATAAGGTAGCCCTCAGTTTTACCCCTCTTTCCACTGGGGGTATTTATTATTAGGTTGACATCCCTGTTAATTATCGCATCGACTATGTTCGGTCTGCCCTGACTAACCTTGTTAATGATCTCCGCCGGAATGCCGTTTGATCTTAGAAACTCAGCCGTTCCGTTGGTTGCTATGATTCTAAACCCGAGCTCGTGCAGTCTTCTTGCTACCGGTAAAATCTTCTTTCTGTCGGCTTTTTTCACGCTTATGAACACAGTTCCTTCGATAGGCAGCCGCATGCCTGCAGCTAACTCCGCTTTGTAGTAAGCAACGCCAAAATCGTAATCTATTCCCATAACTTCTCCCGTAGATTTCATTTCTGGGCCTAGCACCGGATCGACTCCAGGCAACTTGATGAACGGGAAGACTGCCTCTTTTACCGCCACATGCTCCAAGTTCAGCCTTTCCTTAACACCAAGTTCCCTCAGCTTTTTACCCATCATGAGCTTTGCAGCGATCTTCGCTAAAGGCAGGCCAGTAGCTTTGCTGACGAAAGGAACAGTTCTGCTAGCCCTGGGATTTGCTTCAAGCACGTAAACCACGTTATCCTTTACGGCATACTGTATGTTGATCAGCCCGACGACCTTAAGCTCAAGGGCCATTCTCCTCGTATAGTCCACGATTTTATCGATTATTTCCTGGCAAAGAGATACAGGCGGCAAAACGCACGCTGAGTCGCCGCTGTGAACACCAGCCTCTTCTATGTGCTCCATTATTCCTCCAATGACAACCTCCTCCCCATCGCAGAGAGCATCGACTTCAACTTCTATAGCATCCTCGAGGAACTTGTCTATCAGTATGGGCTTCTCTGGACTGACCTCGATAGCCTCGCTTATGTAGTGTTCGAGCGTTTCCTCATCGTATACTATCTCCATCGCTCTACCGCCAAGAACGTAGCTTGGCCTTACGAGAACAGGATAGCCTATTTTTGCGGCAACTTCCTTTGCTTCCTCTATGCTGAAGGCTATGCCGTTTTCCGGTTGCGGAATTCCAAGCCTTCTGCAGAGTTCAGCAAACCTCTCCCTATCCTCCGCTATATCTATGGACTCTACCGACGTCCCGAGAATCCTCGCTCCACTGTCCTCAAGCTGCTTTGATATGTTTAGCGGTGTTTGTCCACCGAACTGCACGATAACGCCTACTGGCTTCTCGTTTTCATATATGTTCATAACGTCCTCATGCGTTATCGGTTCGAAGTAGAGTCTGTCGGAGGTATCGTAGTCCGTTGATACGGTTTCTGGATTGTTGTTGACCATTATCGTTTCGTATCCATCCTCTTTCAGACTGAATACAGCATGACAGCAGCAGTAGTCGAATTCTATTCCCTGTCCTATGCGGTTCGGCCCACCGCCAAGAATCATCACCTTTTTTCTTTCTGTTGGCTTTGCGTCGTTTTCCTCCTCGTACGTTGAGTAGTAGTATGGAGTTTTTGCTTCAAATTCAGCGGCACAAGTATCAACCATCTTGAAAACGGCTGAAATTCCAGCCTTCTTTCTCCTCCTCCTGACTTCAATTTCGCTGACACCGAAGATCTTTGCGAGCTGCACATCAGAAAAGCCGAGCTTCTTAGCTCTCTTTATTACATCATCCGGCACTTCCTCAATTGAGAGCTTTAATGCTAACTCCTTCAGCTCCTTCTCCATTTCAACGATGTTCTTTATTTTCTCAATAAACCAGGGGTCTATCTTCGTTAGCTCGTATATCTCCTCAACGCTGAAGCCCTTTTGTAAAGCATAGCGTATGTAGAATACTCTTTCCGCATTTGGATAGCGGAGCTTGCTGACTATTTCTTCCCTCGTAACTTCCCTATCCTTACCATCGCTGCCAAGCCCGTAGCGGCCGATTTCTAAGCTTCTCAAAGCTTTTTGCAATGCTTCCTCAAACGTTCTGCCGATTGCCATAACTTCCCCAACACTCTTCATCTGGCTGCCTAAGACTGAATTTGCCATCGGGAACTTGTCAAAGGCGAAGCGTGGGATTTTAACGACAACGTAATCTATGGTTGGCTCAAAACTTGCAGGTGTTTCCTTCGTTATGTCGTTTGGTATCTCGTCAAGCGTATAGCCAACGGCTAGCTTAGCAGCGATTTTAGCAATTGGGAAGCCTGTAGCTTTTGAAGCTAGAGCGGAAGACCTGCTAACTCTGGGATTCATCTCTATTGCGACAAAACGATCGGTTGTGGGGTGTACTGCAAACTGTATGTTGCTTCCTCCAGTTTCGACACCTATCTCCCTTATTATCGCTATTGCCGCATCCCTCAAGCGTTGGTATTCAACATCACTGAGGGTTTGAGCAGGAGCTACGGTTATGCTATCCCCCGTATGCACACCCATCGGATCGAAGTTCTCGATTGAGCAGATTATCACGACGTTATCTGCCAGATCTCTCATTACTTCGAGTTCAAACTCCTTCCAGCCTATAACACCCTCTTCGATGAGAACCTGGTTTATCATGGACATTTCCAAGCCATGAGCAGCTATTTCCTTCAGCTCCTCTCTGTTATAGGCTATTCCGCCCCCCGTCCCTCCAAGTGTAAAAGCTGGCCTTACAATAACGGGGTAGCCTATTTCGTCCGCTATTGCTAAAGCCTCGCTTACATCGTTTGCTATATCGCTTTTTGGCACATCAAGGCCTATGCGATGCATGCACTCCTTGAAGAGCTCTCTGTTCTCAGCTTTCTTTATGGCATCGAGCTTTGCTCCTATCAACTCAACTTCATATTTGTCGAGTACACCCATCTCGCCGAGCTGCACAGCCAAATTTAAAGCTGTCTGGCCACCGAGCGTTGGAAGCAAAGCGTCTGGAGTTTCCCTCTCTATAATCTTTGCAACAACATCGGCAGTTAGCGGTTCAATGTAGGTTCTGTCCGCCATCTCTGGATCCGTCATGATTGTCGCGGGATTCGAGTTTACAAGGACGACTTCATAGCCTTCTTCGCGCAAGGCCTTACAGGCTTGGCTACCGGAATAATCGAATTCTGCAGCTTGCCCTATGACTATCGGGCCAGAACCTATGACCATGATTTTTTTAATATCTTCCCTTTTCGGCATCTTTCACCCCTAATACTCGGCGATCATCTTAACAAAGCGGTCAAAGAAGAAGTACGTGTCGTGCGGGCCGGGAGACGCTTCGGGATGGTACTGAACGCATATCAACGGCCAATCCTTATGCCTTAAACCTTCAACCGTATAATCGTTCAGGTTTACCTGCGTAACCTCCATGTCCTTTGGCAGGGTTTTTGCGTCAACCGCAAACCCGTGATTCTGGCTTGAAATGAAAACTCTCCCAGTTTCAAAATCCTTCACTGGCTGATTTGCTCCTCTATGCCCGAACTTAAGTTTGAACGTCTTTGCACCCATTGCCAAGCCAATAAGCTGGTGTCCGAGGCATATTCCTGCCATTGGAAGCTTGCCAGCGAGCTTTTTTATAGTTTCAATCGTTGGTTTGACCCTTGCGGGATCACCGGGCCCGTTGGAAACAAATACTCCGTCGGGATCCATTTCGAGAATTTTCTCTGCAGAGTAATCGTAGGGAACGAGTGTGATGTTTACGTTTCTTTTTAAGAGCTGTCTCGCTATGCTAAGCTTTATTCCGCAGTCGATGAGCACAACTTCATACTTCCCCTTCTCAGCTTCCAACCTCTTCGGCTTATCAATACAAACCTTGTTTACGAGATCGAGTTCTGTAATTGACGGCTGTTCTACTGCTCTTTTGAGGAGTTTTTCTTTTTCATAATCGCCGACTGCAAGAACTGCCTTCATCGCTCCGTATATCCTCGTCTTCTTTGTAAGCATGCGCGTATCTATTCCCTCGATACCCGGAACTCCGTATTCTTTTAACAGTTCATCAACGCTAAGCTGACTTCTCCAGTTGCTGGGCTTTTTGCAGAGCTCTCTAACAACAAAACCCTCAACCTTAACTCCATCGCTCTCAAAGTCTTCCCTGCAAACTCCGTAATTGCCTATAAGCGGATAGGTCATCATGAGTATCTGCCCAGCATAGCTTGGATCCGTTAAAGCTTCGACGTAGCCCGTCATAGAAGTGTTGAAAACTAGCTCTCCCTCGGCAACACCCTCACTCCCAAATCCGAAACCCTCAACAAACGTTCCATCTTCAATTGCCAGGGCAGCTTTTACTTTTTCTTTCATTCTGACACCTGCTCTTTCAACTTTTTCACGACTTCTTTAAGGCTCTCAACTTCGAAAAATCTGATGCCTGTCAGCTCGTTGCAGCACGCCATGTACATCTCCGAAACCGTTCGCTTTAACTCTTCTGGAAGCTTAGGAGGTACGCCAACTTTCTCCCTCCATCTGGGTTGTCCCTTTAAAGCTTTAATTTTCTCATACCACTCCGTTTTTCTGTAGTAATGCCTCAAAACCTCCTTGCTTATCTCGATACCTTCAAAGCTGAAGCGGCACTCGTCGGGAGTGCCTACGGCATCAACTACCATTAGCCTCCTGTCTTCATCGAAAGCAAATTCTAGCTTACCATCTTCATTCACAATTCCAATCCTTGAAACTTCCCTAGATATTATCTCGTTTACGCGCATTGCAATGGATTTTAGCTCTTCAATCTCCTCTTCATTCAATCCAGATATTTCCATAGCCTCACTCCAGCTTATGTAGCGATCCTCGCTTTCAAGCTTCGTGCTCGCTTCTATGACGGGCTTTTCCAGTTTTTGCCCAGGTTTGGGCATCTCCTTTAACCCGAGTTGCTCGGGGGTAATAATTCCTTCCTCAAGCCTTCTGAAAATGCTGGAGCCCTCAGGTAAAACGTTGCGGTAGACAACTTCGAGTGGTATCAGGTAATTTGCCCTTTCAGCTACAATCGGGCTGTAGTCATAGCCGTTTTTCTTTGTGGGCTTTAAAACCCTCACAAGTTCGATTTGCATCACATTGCCCGGTTTTTCAAGTTCGTCGAGTCTTTTAACCCTGCCATTTTCGACAACACCGATGTAGTGGTTTGCAATCCCTTCCTCTTCAAGCCTTTCGAAGAAGTATGCGGAAATCATACAGAGGGCCTTGCCTTTGTAATCGATTTTGTCGGGCATTTCACCATAGTCGAAGACAGAATAGCGATCGGAGAAAATGAATCGCCCAACGCCTAGCTCCTTTTCAGGCTTCTTTAAAACCACCAAATCCTTCACACTGCCCATCCTGCTGCCTCTGGCAGTGGGGTGTTAATAAACTTTTTTCGTGCTTTTAAAGTGTTTAAAAAAGAACCGAAGGCAAATTTACCAGAATGCATCAAGGGTCTTTTGCTCCCTACCCTTTATCTGCGACTCGTTATAACCAAACCGCTCAAGTATGCGCATTACAACTGGGATTACCTGGTTGTCAATGTAGTAGTCCTTGTCAAGCTTGTAGCGGTTGCCATCAACATCCACGATGCTATCGCCATCGAAGTCCTCTATCAAATCCGATGGAAAAGCTCTATCCCCAATACTGCCTGCTCCCTTTAAAATTACGAAACCGACTTTCGAACCAATTGTATAAACTATTCCCTTCTTCGCTGCCTTCATTGCAGCCTTAACATGTGCTTGAACACTCTCGTACTTCGAAGGTTTCCTCGTGAGCCCCTTGTATATTATATAGTCCTCTATTGGCACCTTTCCACCCTTTATTTCTTCGATCACCTTTCTGACGTAGTTTACTGCCTTTTCCGGATTGCGATCCTTTAGTATTATCTCGATGACGTTCCTCTGCACACGTTTCGCAAGTTCGCACCAATCACCCCTCCTGACTTCGAGTCCCTTAACGATGATTCTGCCGTCCGCTGTTAAACCTGCGTACCTCTTCTTTTCAACGAAGAATATAGCATTGTAGTATTCGTCTATCTCTATCTGTATAGGCATTTCTTCTCTTAGCTTCCCTATAAGCTTTTTAACCTCTTTCTTCAGTTCTTCGAGATTTAGCCCGCTCTTCTTCACGAATATGCTGTCCGTGTCACCGTACAGAACTTCCAAGCCCAACTCCCCAGCTATTCTTGCGGACTTCTTTATGAAGTGCCTTCCCCACGCAGTCGTTGCTTCAGCGCACTCCCTACAATACCATCTTGCTAAACTCCAGCCGGTATAGCCGTAGAACGAGTTCGTTAAGACCTTGAGCGTGGCTTGCTTAATGTCAAGCAATCTATATTCGTTGCTCTCCCTATCGAGCTTCTTCATTATTTTCTTTATCTCCCTGCGCTTCTCTATCAACATGCGCAGAATTCTCTTGAAGAAGCCGTCTGGCTCTTTTCTGAACTTATGCCCAACTTCTGGGGCTATATTACAGTCTTCACACTTGCCCAACACCAGTGTGTCGGGACTTATGTTGAACGAGATCATTATGGACGGATACATCGAATTGTGCGTTAGAATGCCGTTTGCGAAGTAGTAGGGTTCTCCTTCAAGCGTTAAATCGTAGACTTTTCCCCTGTAATGGCTTGTGGAAACTTTGATGTCTTCTGTGTTGTAGAATCCACCACTTATCTTGAACGTCTTTTCTTCGAGAATTCTTTTAATTTTTTCAGACTTGTCGTTGCTGATCGCTCCAACGAGCGTTGCAAACTTTACTATGTCGTCTCTTTTTGCTATTTCGATTATGCACATTGATTTATTGCCTTTAAGCTCGTGCCAGCTGTACCCTATGCCCAGCTTGTCCAGCAACTCAGCAACGATTTTCAGTTTGTCTCTGCTTTTCGTGTTGAAAACGATAGTTCTTCTAGCGAGGTTTACGGATCCGTCTCCCTCGAAGAAACCCCTAAGCACACTTCTTGCGTCGAGTTCTTCGATTTCGTCTAATAACTTTGCGACGTGGTGATATATCTCCTTTTTAGCTGTTGAGAGAGTGATTCCATTTTTATGTTTTATTTCGTGTAGCTCGACGTTCCAGAGTTTCTTGAAAATGTACTTTATTCTCTCTTTAAACTCTTTTTCGTTTGAGTTTATGCTTATCTCCACTCTGTGCTGATGTGAAATCCTCTCTTTACTGCTCTTATCGAAGTACTTTGCGCCCCTCTTTAATAAACCTTCAGCCAAAAGTATTCCTGCGAGTTCTCCTTTCAGGATATCTTCGCTGTTGATATTGTTCTTCTCAATTTCTGACACTTCGTCGAAGATTTTACATCTGATAACCTTCCCGTTTACCTTTCCCTGCGCTATCGCAATGGCAACCTTATCCTTTACGAAATTCTGGTTGCAATTTCTCTTGAAAATTGGTATTTTATGATTTGGAGTGCATTTAAGCCCGTTTACGTCTATCAGAATACCATCGTAATCGTAAACCCATACTTTCTTAACCCTGTGCCAGCCGTTCTTCCCTAAAACGTAATCGCCTTCTTTGACCTCGCTTATTCTAATCTTCCCTTTTCCTTTAACAGTGACGATTGTATCTTCGGGATGACATGCAAAGTCGAGGCAGATTACGTTTTCATGCAAACCTCTCGCAGGTTCAAGGACGAAGGCTCCTTCATAACTCTCTCCAATTTCTCTTGGATTTGGAGCAAGCTCACTAAGCCTGTAAGCTTCGCTCATGAGCAGCCATTCCACCTGCTTGCCTCTTCCACATCTCGTAACATCATCGAGGGGAATGCGAATCATCCTTGAAAGCTCGTAGTGCATCGGCAATAGCTCCTCAGCTATAAAGTACGTGTTAAGAATGTCCTGCCTTGCATACTTCAAAACAGCTTCTCTATCACCCCTCGTCCAGTGCTTGTAGATGTCCTTCGCTTCTATGTCTGCAAGTTCCACCTTCGTGCCAAGGTACTCTGCAACGTTTTCGAGCTTCTTTATCTTGACATCTATGCTCCTCATCGCTATGTCATAGAGATCGACGTTCAATCTGCCGGCAATCTTTGGTCTTCCTCCCCTTATTACTAAGTTACTTCTATCTCTGCCTATATCAAGCTTTACACCGAGTTTTTCCGCTCTCTTCTTTATGTACGGCCAGTCGAAGTTATCTTGGTTGTATCCTACGATTATGTCAGGATCGATCTCCTTTATGTATTTCACGAACTTCCTTATAACCTCTCTTTCGTTACCGTTTATTATGTCCTCGAAGTCGCCAGATTTTACAGAAATAACGATTATCGGGTCTTTTTCTGGATCGGGCATGCCTATAGCTGAGAGCATTTCGCAATCAAAGGCGAGAGTCGTTAACTCGGGATAGTCCTCTTTAGGCCTTCTTTCAACCGCTTTAATCTCATAGCTCCTAAGCATGTCGTTTCTTTCAATGCCTTCTATAACTACGCCATCCATGCATGCCAAATCCTTATCAATCAGGTAGCGGTAGGCGAAGGGTATGTCCGCTTCTCTAACCTCCAAAAGTTCTCCAACAGCTTCACGAAGCTTCGGGACGTGCTGAGGATGTTTTGCATAGATCTTGAAGACCTCAACTTCTTTACCGAGGTTTTTTGCAACGGTTTCCTCTACTCCAGCGGGAGAGATTACCTCTTTTCTCTTCTGTATTTTTATACTCATTATATCTTCAGCCGTCACACCTTCCTCCTTTAGGGCATAGAAGTACGGCTGAAAAGAGCGATCATAGGCTACAAAGATACCTCTATCGTCCTTACACCACAGTCTGATTACGGCTTTTCCATTTTCTGTTACATAATCCGCATCGAGCAACCAGCCTTCAACTACAGCCATCTCTCAATCATTGCGGTAAGTTCTTAAAAAGGTATCCGCTTTAAGTAATGCGTGTCTGGTTGTTGAATCGATTGAAATCCCAGGTTCTAATGAGCGCAACACTTGAAATTGCATTATTTATCCACCTACTGACCACTCAGCCACTTAATCCCCTCAACTCTACAAACTCCTCAGCGTATAAACCTAGAAACTCTTGAACGATAAATCCTGAAAAACTATTTAAATAGTGAGGCAAACGAGCAGCGATGTTCCGAAAGATACTCGTTGCAAACAGAGGTGAAATTGCAGTAAGAATTATGCGTGCTTGTAAGGAATTGGACATCTCTACGGTGGCTATTTACAGCACTGCTGACAAGAAATCGTTCCATCGTGTTTACGCTGATGAAGCTTACTGGATAGGGAAGCCGGAGCCGAAGGACAGCTACCTCAACATAGACAAGATAATAGAAGTTGCAAAGAGGGCGGAATGCGAAGCAATACACCCTGGATACGGCTTTCTTGCTGAGAATGCCGAATTCGCTAAGCGATGTGAAGAAGAGGGCATCAAGTTCATTGGCCCCCCATCGAGTGTTATAGAGGCCATGGGCTCCAAGCTCAATGCAAGAAAACTGATGGGCGAAGCAGGTGTGCCTGTCGTACCTGGTAGCCCTGAACTTAGGAGCCTAGATGATGCATATAAGTGGGCCGACAGAGTAGGTTATCCCGTAGCAATCAAAGCTTCAGGCGGTGGAGGAGGTATTGGCATATCCATAGCGTGGAATGAGGATGAATTAGAGGCTGCATATCATCGCTCTAAAACGCTTGGTGAGAAGTACTTTAAAGATCCGGCAGTTTACATCGAGAAGTACATGCCAAAGCCCCGTCACATTGAATTTCAAATTCTCGCCGATGAACATGGCGGAGTTATCCATCTCGGCGAAAGAGAGTGTAGCATTCAGCGTAGGCACCAGAAGGTCATAGAGGAAGCTCCATCTCCTGTGGTTGACGAAGAAACGAGAGAAAGAGTTGGCAAGCTTGCAGTAAAGGGTGCAAAACACATCAAATATACAAATGCAGGTACGATGGAATTTCTCTACTACGATGGCGAGTTCTACTTCCTCGAAATGAATACACGTATTCAAGTGGAGCATCCGATAACGGAGCTGGTTACGGGAATTGACATTGTGAAGTACCAGATTAGGATCGCGTACGGCGAAGAGCTCCGTCACGACCAGGAAGATATAGAGCTTCGGGGGCATGCGATCGAGTGCAGAATTTACGCTGAAGATCCAATCACGTTCATGCCAAAAACTGGCAAAATAGTCCACTACCGCAGTCCAGGTGGAATAGGCGTAAGGGTTGATAGCGGCATCCATATGGGCTGTGAGATAACACCCTACTACGACCCGATGATATCCAAGCTCTCAGTTTGGGGCAACGATAGAATGGAAGCGATTCAAAGGATGCGGAGAGCGTTGCACGGTTACATAATAGACGGCGTCGAAACAAACATACCATTCCACATGGCTGTGATGTACAACGAAGCCTTCGTGAGGGGCGAGACGCACACGAATTTCATCGAGGAGCAGAACATTAAGGAGTACATTAAGAAGATAACAGAGGAGCTCCAGCCGCTGAAGAAGAAGCTCGCAGAAATCTTCTGGGAGGAGGAGCTGACCAAGGAAGAAGTCATCGCCGCAACAATAGCTGCGCTCTGCCATGCGAAGACTGCTGTTTAGTCAAGTGTTAATGTTCAAAATTTCGGACTTGAGGAGTGGTGGGGCAGCAGCAAATGCCACAATTCCGGCAATTAGCTTAATCTTCATCTTGCTCCTTGTGTCCTTTAGTAAAATCTTGAAGTGAGTGAGAAGTCATAGGTTACAAAGTATGAGATGTAAGGTATGAAAATACTCAACGTTCCAAATCTATTTATATAAATTGTACAAAGTCAAGGTATGAACCTGGGCTCGAATTTAATACTTATAGGACTAGCAGTTGTCGTAATTCTCTTTCTGCTGTCTGCCATAAGGGTTGTTAAGGAGTACGAAAGGGGCGTAATATTCAGGCTTGGCAGGCTTGTTGGGGCGAGAGGACCGGG
>QMZF01000010.1 GCA_003663055.1 Archaeoglobales archaeon
AAAAGCCTTCCAGCATTTATAATGCATCGCCACATAGCCTTTGAAAGTGAAGAGCAGTTCAGGGCTTACATCTTAAACACAGTTCCCGCCCACATTTACTACTCCTCCGCCTACTATCGATATCCAAATGCAGACAAGATGGAAGAGAAGAACTGGATTAGGGCAGACCTCATATTCGACATAGACGCTGACCACCTTCCCTTAAAAACAAAAAACCTGGAAACAGCGCTTAATGTTGCAAAAAAGCAGATTGCTCGCCTTGCAGAACTGCTTGAAAGGGACTTTGGTATTAACAGAAAAGAAATGCGAATCGTTTTTTCCGGAGGGAGGGGCTACCACCTCCACGTTTATGGTGAGGACTTCACATCTCTCGGTTCGGCAGAGAGAAGAGAAATCGTCGACTACCTCCTTCTAAACCAGCCTTCAAAAGTCGAATCCACGCAGTGGCTTAGGATCTCAAGGTGTGTGGCTAAAAAGCTAGCTATAGAAGCTAAAAGAGGTAATTTGCAGAAGTACGGAATCACGAAAAAGCAGGCTGAGAGAATTTATGCTCTGCTAAACAGGGAAACGATCAAAAGAGTCGCTAGCGGTGACCTGCAAGTGTTCAAAGGCATTGGGAAGAGGGTAGAAAGGATGATAGACGCTTTCGTTGAGCAGTGTAAAACAAAGCTCGCGATCTACGTTGACGCTCCCGTAACAGCAGATACAAGGAGGTTGATAAGATTTCCTGGCTCATTGCACGGCAAGACGGGGCTTAAAGTTACGCCTGTTGACTTCAACGAATTTGAAGAATTCGATCCCCTTGCAGATGCTCTAGCCTTTGGTGATGAAAAAGTTAAAATCCGGACTCTCTCAAAGGTTAAAATTAAGATGGGAGGAGAAGAAATAAGGCTAAAGGCCGGCGAGAAGGCTATCGTACCCGAATACGCAGCCGTTTTCCTTATCTGCAGGGGGATGGCCCTTTATGGACATTGAAGAACTCCTGATACTGCTGGAGAAAAGCAAGGGTAGAAAGATCCAGCCTATTGATGAGAACCTCTACGACGAAATAAAGGAGAGAATAAAGGAACTTGAAGAGGAGAGAAAAAAAGCAGGTGATGAAGAAATTGCAAGAATAGACGATGAGCTCAGAACACTAAGAAGAATCCAGAGGAAGTTGTTTGAAGCAAGGACGAGCAAGATCGTAAGGGCTGCGTGGTCAGAGGTTTGTGGGACTGCAAGCGGAATTGAAGGTTTTGAAAACCTCATCGAAAAAGAAAAGAAGTTTTTCAGGAAACTCGTCGAATTAATCAGAGAATTCAGGCAAGAGATACTCGAAACTATAAATGTAAAACAGGAAGAAAAAAAGAAAGAGGACAGTTACATCCTCGTAAGGGTTAAAAACAACATACCAGAATTTGAAGGGGTTGATGGAAAAACATATAAATTGAGGAAGGAAGATGTCGTCACGCTTCCAGCCCTTAACGCTAAAGCCCTCATAAAAGCTGGCGTGGCTGACATAATCGAGGTGAAAAGATGAAATATCCGAAGAGGGTTAGAACTTACTGTAAGTACTGCGGAAAACATACGATTCACGAGGTAGAGAAGGTTAGCAAGGGCAAACAGAGTTCGCTGAAATGGATTAACAGGCAGAAGAAGAGAAGGGGAAAGGTTGGCAACCTCGGTAAGTTCAGCAAGGTACCGGGCGGAGACAAGCCGACGAAGAGGGTAAACATTAGATTCAGATGCACCGAATGCAAGAAAGCACACCACCGCCCGACATGGAGGGTGAAGAGGTTTGAACTCGTTGAGTAAAACTGTAAGGGTGGTTGCTATGGGGGTAAAGAAGAGCAAGTTCATACGTGTTAAATGCCCGGACTGCGAAAACGTTCAGACGATCTTCGACCACCCCGCTACTGTTGTTAAATGCCTCGTTTGCGGCAGGACACTTGCAGAACCCACGGGCGGAAGGGGAAAAATAAAGGCGGAAATTGTGGAAGTTCTCGAGTAAATTAAGTTTATCACAAATTGCAAAAAGAGCAAACACTTTTGGGATGAAAAAACAAACAGTTAGCCACCCGCCACAGGCGGAAAAACTGCTATAACATCACCTTCTTTAATTCTGATTTCGTCTTTGATGTCCTTAATGTTTCTACCGTTTATCGTGATTATTCTATCGTCTCTAAATTCTTTAAGCTCCCGGTTTTGAAAGACCTCTTTCAAAAATTCTTTTCCAAGCACTTCAGAAGCTTTATAAAAAACATCCCTGAAGTCTTCTGCGTCAACGGCTAATTCCTTTTTTCCGTATTTCTCCCTCAGCGTTGCAAACAGTTTAATCCTTACCTTCATTTTAAGATAATAAAAATATAAAAATAAATTTAAGGAATCTCAAGCTCCTTAAGCTTCTCCTCCGTTGGCACTCCGTTAACCCAGCCTCTGAGCTTGTAGTACTCTTCCTTCATCTTCTCAAGTTCAACGACGTGCCCCCTCGCTGCCCCTTCTGGCATGGGCTCGGTAAGCAACCTCTTCGGCAGCGAGTCATCTTTTCCGTCGAAGCCGTACTTGCTTATTATAACCCTCTCTAGGTTGTAGATTCTTTCTCCTATCTTCATCAGATCTTCGGCACTCATGTCCCAGCCCGTAACAGGCGAAAGCAGGGCAGCGTAGTCCTCTGCGCCCAGAGCAAACGTCGTGAATAGGCAGTTTACCGCAGAATTTACAACGCACGTAAAGTCCTGGAATGCCTTGACCCACTTCGCCTTGCCTTCAATCGTAAGCGGATCGATTTTCTCAGGCAATCCAAGAATCTCCGGGGAAATCGTGTAACCAGTTACGTGACATCCACCTCTGTTTGCAGTCGCGTAGGTTAAACCAATACCCTTGGCTCCTCTTGGGTCGTATGCCGGCAATTCCAAGCCTTTTACGCTCATAGACAGGTCTGGAGCTCCAAATATCTCAGCTAACCTCTTCGATCCCAACGCGAGGTACCTGCCAAATCCTGCCTTGTATGCTGTTCTCCATATCAGCTCAACCAACACGGTTGCGTTTCCAAATCTTAAATCCAGGCCTTCTAAGACTTCATCTGGGATGTATCCCTTTTCTCTGAGCTCCATCGCGGCAGCGATTGTTGAACCCATTGAAATCGTATCAAGGCCGAGTTCATCGCAGAGGTGGTTTGCCTTTATTATTGCATCCAACTGCATAACCCCGGTTGTGTTCCCCAAAGCCCATATCGATTCGTATTCTGGCCCTTCGGAATAGAGGATCTGGAAGCAGCCTTCCTTAACTGCCGTAACTCTCCCGCATCCTATCTGACATCCCCAGCACGCTCTGTTCTTAGTTAGATACTTCTCTGCAAGAGTTTCACCGCTGATTTCATCCGCCTTATCGTTGTATCCGGTCTGCCAGTTCTTATATGGCAAGATTCCAGCGTTGTTGATGATGTTCACTAAAATAGCCGTTCCGTACTTTGGCAATCCCTCGCCAGTTACAGGATTGTTCCTTATTTTGTTTATAGCTTCCTTTGAAACTTCTTCAAATTCATCCGGCTTCGCAACCTCCGGCCTGCTATCCCCACCCACAACTATGGCTTTGAGCTTCTTTGAACCCATTATCGCCCCTACTCCCGTTCTTCCGGCAGCCCTGTGTTCATCGTTCATTATACATGCAAAGAGAACCTGATTCTCTCCAGCTGGCCCGATGCAGGCTACGCTGCATCTTCTCCCAGCTCTCTTTTTCAGAATCTTCTCCGTCTCAAAGACGTTCTTACCCCAAATGTCCTTCGCACATCTTATTTCTGCTGTGCCGTCCAATACTTCCAGATACACCGGCTCTTCCGACTTACCTTCTATAATGATCGCATCGAATCCGGCAAATTTCAGAAATGGGCCCCACCTTCCCCCGCTGTTTGCGCTTGCGATCGATCCCGTAAGGGGGCTCCGCAAAGCCATCACGTGGTATCTGCCCGATTCAGGAAATCCTACTATGCCTGTTGCCGGGCCTGTTGCAAATATCAGGACATTCTCTTCGCCAAGCGGATTGATATCCCTTGCAGCAATGCCTTTTTTCTCATAATCGATAAGGTAGTCGTACAAGAGCCTTACAGCATATCCCTTCCCGCCGAGGTACTTCCTTGCAATTTCCATATCAGTCGGGCGGGTCTTAACTGTTCCATCGCTAAGGTTTACAAAAAGAGTTTTTCCGGTGTACCCCTTCATCCAACCACCGACCAACAGTGATTTTTCATTTATTTAAACCTCGTTTTGAATCACGAAACATAACGGTAGCTTTTTAGTCTAAGCTGAATTTCAAATGTGGACGTTGTTAAAGCCGTCGAAGAACTAAAAAGGAAAGTTGGAGCCCTAGTAGAAAGGAGAATAGCAGAATTCATTGATTTGGGAAGAAAAGGGAATGAAGAGTGGTTTTCTGAACTTTGCTTCTGCATCCTGACAGCAAACTCTTCGGCAGAACTCGGAATGAAAATTCAGAGGGAGGTTGGACGCGGTTTTCTTACTTTGAGCGAGGAAGATTTGAGGAATAAGCTGAAGCTACTCGGCCATCGATTCTACAACACAAGGGCGAAGTACATCGTTGAAGCGAGAAAATTCGAGAAAATTAAGGATGTGCTAACAGCAATGGAACCATTTGACGCAAGGGATTGGCTAGTAAAAAACGTGAGGGGAGTTGGTTACAAGGAAGCAAGCCACTTTCTGCGGAATGTTGGCTACCTTGACTTC
Source organism: Archaeoglobales archaeon (assembly GCA_003663055.1). GTDB lineage: Archaea > Halobacteriota > Archaeoglobi > Archaeoglobales > Archaeoglobaceae > Archaeoglobus_C. The sequence continues at coordinate 4,716 of QMZF01000010.1, forward strand.
GCGATTCTTGACAGGCATATTCTGCGGATTCTGAGCGATTATAAGCTTATAGAAATGCCAAGGAGTCTCAGCAGGAAAAGATACTTGGAGATTGAAGAAATTTTTAGAGAGCTCGCCAAAAAAGTAGAATTAAAGCCTGGAGAACTCGATCTGTATCTGTGGTATATGAGGACGGGGAGGGTTTTGAAGTGATTTGTTGATTCTGTACTTCTCAATATTTTATTTGGAATTTACAGTGGCATAACGGGTGGCAAAAATGAAAATACTATCCGGTTCTCTTCAATTTGGAGATGTCTTGGTATATCCAGATTAACTACTCAAACTTGAAACTGAGACTTATCGAAATTTTTTCTATCTCTGAAATATTGTTTAACTTCTGAATGATGTCTACTAAGCTATCAATGTTATTTTCTTTTCCCACTATTTTATCTACTAAAAATGAAATCCCATATTCGTTTTCTATTTCAAAATCGAGGTCATCAGTCAATTCGTACTCCTTAGCCAATTCTTCAAGTCTACGTTTATCGTCATCTGTTAACTTACGTTTAAATGTAATGAATGCGTGTCCCCAAGCTTCAATTCCAATTAAACTCGACAAATCCGAGTTCCCCTTTAAAAACCTAATAAAGTCGTTAATTGTAGTAATCATATTCCCACCTCCATAAACCTTCTTAAGGAAATTACTCCTCGATATTATCTTGTTAAATCTATCTATTATATTTTCGTCATTCGTTTCGAGAATCTTTTGTTTGATCTGATCTGCTATGTCTTGAAAAGCCTTCTTATAAGATAATATGATCCTCACAAGATATTCAGTATCGTAATCAATAAAGTCTTCTTCACCGTGTAATTCTTCTTCAATGGAATCTTTGAGACATCCTATAAATCCATTGAGCGTTCTATCTTTTATTCTTGAAATCATCGGCTTTATAAAGCTGTTGACAAAGCCATCAATGTTTACATTGTACTCTTTTTGAATCTGATACGCATACTCCACACTGTCAATTAGATAGCCGTAGTACTCAGCATCCCAGGCATATTCATCGTTTATCTCTATCCATCCAAGCAAATCTATGAACAAATCCATTTTCTCTGAATCTTGACCAGTTCTATCTAAGAGTATTGCACTAAAGATTATCAACCTGCTTAAGACTTCCTTTTCAAATACATCCCCTGCCATGTCATCTATCACACTTATGAAGACTCTTGTAGCTCTAACATCTATGTCGAGGAACTTCACACCAAGTCTAAGTAGTATATCTGCAATTTTCTCGAATAGTTCTATGTCGTATTTGCCAATCCAATTTTCAATCCATAAATCTTGAAATACATGAACCATTGAATCAAATAAACGTAATCTTTGGTTGTATGCTCTCAAGTAAAGGTCTTCTAAGATGTTATGTAATAAAAGACCCTCATATTTATGCAACTTTAGAAATAATTCTCGTATAGCAAATCTAACGTTTTTAATATTCCAACCATCAATCTCTTTTTTGATTAAAGCAATTAGGTCATCCATTTCTTCTTCAAAACAACCTTTTGTTTCTTCAAGACACTTAATGCAACTTTCCAATTTTTTACGGAAAATCAATTTGAACTCTTTTTCACCGCCAGTAAGCATTTCAAATATATCTCTTATTAAATCTCTAATGACCGTTAATATCAGCTCGTCGGAATTTTTAAACCACCCAAGATAGTGTTTACCCTTAACTTCATTTATGAAAGCTTTCACTTTTTCTTCTCTAACATCCTTTTTTTCGTCTATTTTAAGTACATAAATACGTATCTCTGGTCTATTTTTACTACTCTTTACCCATTCATCATAAGCAGTTCTGTATTCTATATGTGTGTAATATAGCCCATCTCTTGCAATACTACCATACACTTTTCCAATGATACAAATGAATATGTCACATTCCTTTACCTTAGAAATGCAAAAATCTAAAGGCGGTTCGCTTTTAGCACCGTAATCTTCTATAAGTATAGGTTTTAGTATGATATTCCGTTTTTCACTAAGTATCGGTGAGAGATTAAGAATTTCCTCTTTAATCTTCTTTCGCTCATCTTCAAATTCCCTTATTACAGAGCTTACAAAGATTTTAATTGTCTTCACTGACTATAAATGAAGATTATAAGTCATAAACCTTTCGACCAGTGGGATGTTTATAAATAGGGCAACAACAGTTTTTTTCTCGTATCTTCTGGCCATACTGTATTTTCAATTCACTAACATTTTTATTATTTTCCAATATTTAAAAATTAACTTAAAAAATTAATTGAAAAAAACGAAAAAATCACACAAGTCCCGAAAACCATTCCTTCAATATCTCAAACTGCTGGTGTGTGTTGACGATGTCGGTCTCCATTGGACTCTTGAAGAAGAATCCAAGCTCTTTAACAACACCGTACAGCCCTTTCTTCTTTGCAAACAGCAAAAACCTTGCAATATCCAGAATCAACGGAGCTGCAACGATTGCATCGATGCCATCCCAAACGAAGTAGAACTTCATTTTAGTGCCGAGGAAGCCTTTGAAGTGTATGAAGTCGAAGGCAGTCTTGTTGTCGACGAGGCTCGGGAAGAAGTTTATCTCGGTTATGCTGTACGGCGAGTAGCCGAGAACTTTTTCTAGAACCTTGTCCTTGCTCACAACCTTACTTTCTTTGTTGTCGCTGTGGCTTAGCACCTTGCCATCTAAATCGCCTAAGATGTTGTAGCTCATCCAACCAATAATTTCGAGGTTTCGGTAGAAGAACATCGGAGCGAGCGTAGTCTTGACGAGAGTTTCACCTGTCTTGCCATCGTTGCCAGCGTGTGGTACTTTATTTTCGATGGCAAGCTCCTTCAACGCCGGAATATTAGAACCAACGCTTGGTGTGAAGTTTCCGTACGGCAAGCCGAGCTTTAAAGCTGCGTATGCGTAGAGCATGCTTGCAGTAGCGTATTCCTTTGCATCATCGTCGAGCATACTCTCAAATCCGTCCATGCTGCCATGGTACTCTTCGCTGTACTTCGGCAGCGGTTCGGTTGAAGCGGTGTTTATTACGACGGTTTCTCCGTCGGCAAACTCCTTCATGTCCTCTATCAACCTATCCGCCATCTCTCTGAGTGTGAATTCCTCTTGTTCAAGAGTTTCAATTTTTCCGAGCTCCTCAATGCCGCTTCCGCAGTTTAAAGCTGTGCCCTTTCTTGCAACTATGTTCTCAAGGTGGTCCTTTACGTTTTCGAGAATATCTCTTTCAAAGTGTCTGTTCTGCTCCCAGTGATCCAAAGCTGCGATGTAAGCGTTCTTCAATGGCCTAATCTCGTGTCCACCGAATTCAAAGTTTAACGGGGCATATCTCTCAATACCCTCGAAAAATGGCAGTTCGGAGACGAGGCCCACTCTCTCAATCAGATTGCTTTCGAGGGCTTTACCTCCAACCATTGCGGTTGTTGAAACTATTCCGTAAGCTCCAATAAGCCAGACCTTCATAGTTCTCACCTAGCTTTTTTTAATATTTTTAAATCAATATTGTAGAGTCCAAATTAGCCACTCAATGAGGCATTATCCCAGCATAACTCATAAGAGGGGGCTTAAAAAAGTTTCTCATCAAACAAACTTCTAAATGATTTACAATTGACGAATAAAGGTTCGATAATCCGATAAATTTATAAAGATGATCAGTATTAAGCTGGCCATGGACTCCGCTGCCAAAGCTTTAGCCGATAAAATCAGTGGAGAAGTCGTTTTTGCTGAAAATCCTGGAAAAACTCTGAAGAAATGGAGGCAGATTTTTGAAGTTTCCCAAAAGGAGCTAGCTGCGAAATTAAACGTTTCACCTTCGGTTATAAGCGATTATGAAGGCGATCGCCGAAAGTCGCCAGGTATAGCCTTTGTCAGGAAGATTATAGAGGCGTTGCTGAATATCGATAGGGAGCGCGGATACAAAACAGTATCCAAGTATCGTGATCTGATAGATGGCTTTCAAATCGATGTAATTCTCGACATGAAGGAATACGAGGAGCCTATAGCTTCTTCAAAGTTCAGAGACGTTATCGAGGGTGAAGACGTTACAAGTTATGAAAAGACGATAAGCGGACACACAATAATCGACAGCATAAGGGCAATACTGACTTTAAACTCCTACGATTTTTACCGCCTGTACGGCTTTACCACAGAGAGAGCTCTTATATTCACAAAAGTTTCGACAGGCAGATCACCAATGGTTGCAGTCAGAGTTGCGAATTTGAAGCCAGCCGTTGTTGTGCTGCACAACCTTAAGAGTGGCCAGGTAGATGCGATAGCTGCAAAAATTGCAGACATCGAGAAGATACATTTAATAACTACGGAGATGCCCGTGGAAGAGATGATAAAAGCTCTGAGGAGGCATGTGAAGTGATAGGTATCGTTTCATACGGAACGTACGTACCCAAGTACAGGATAAAGGCCGAAGAAATAGCGAGAATATGGGGGGAGAACGGAGAGGTAATTTCCAAAGGGTTGGGAATTCAGCAGAAGTCTGTGCCGTATCTCGACGAAGATACTGCAACGATTGCCGTTGAAGCTGCAAGAGAGGCTGTATATAGGGCAAGAATTGACGGCAGCGAAATAGGAGCGGTTTACGTCGGTTCTGAAAGTCATCCATACGTGGTTAAGCCAACCGCTACCATTGTCGGAGAGGCAATAGGCGCAGGAAACGAGTATTTCGCTGCAGATTTAGAATTTGCGTGCAAAGCCGGAACTGCTGGAATGCAGATATGCTTAGCGATGGTCAAAGCTGGAATGATTAACTACGGCCTTGCTATAGGAGCCGATACAAGCCAAGGTGCTCCGGGCGACCCTCTTGAGTATTCTGCTTCGGCTGGCGGAGCAGCGTACATCATAGGCGAAAAGAACGTGATAGCAGAAATAGAGGCCACTTGCTCCTTCACTTCCGACACGCCCGATTTTTGGAGGAGAGAGGGACAACCATATCCAAGCCACGGTGGGAGGTTTACAGGCTTACCAGCCTACTTCAGGCATATAACATCTGCAGCTAAGCTCATAATGGAGAAAACAGGATTACAACCTTCAGATTTCAAATATGCCGTTTTTCATCAGCCAAATGGAAAATTCCCGATGAGAGCAGCAAAGATGCTGGGCTTCAACAGCGAACAGGTGAAGCAAGGATTGGTTGTATCGTACATAGGTAACACCTATTCAGGCTCGTCACTTCTTGGCCTTGCAGCAGTTTTAGATGTTGCTAAGCCAGAAGATAGAATCCTGCTTGTTTCCTTTGGTTCCGGAGCAGGAAGCGATGCATTCGTTATAAGAGCGACCGACGCGATCGAAAGTTTCGAAAGAAAGCCGGAAGTGTGGGAAAAGATAAAGAGTGGCGTTTGTGTTGACTATGGCCTTTATTTAAAGTTCAGAAGGAAGATTAAGGTGAGATAGACGGAAGGTGATTCAATGAGAAAGGTCGCAGTTATAGGCGTTGGTCAGAGCAACTTCGGCGAGCTATGGGATGCAAGCTTCAGAGACATCGTACTCTCAGCAGGAATAGAGGCTCTTGAAGATGCGGGTTTAGAGGGCAAGGAAATAGAGGCTATGTACGTTGGTAACATGAGCGGCGGCAGGTATCTTGCCCAAGAGCACATTGCCGCTTTGATAGCGGATTATGCGGGCTTAGCGGAGCTACACATCCCCTCAACGCGCGTTGAGGCTGCGGATGCGAGCGGTGGACTTGCCTTAAGGCAGGCGTACATGGCAGTTGCTTCCGGCGTGCACGACATCGTAATAGCTGCGGGAGCTGAGAAGGTGACGGATGTTGGAAGCGAAGCAGCAATGGAAATCCTTGCTTCAGCAGCAGATAGAGAGTGGGAAGTCTTTGCTGGAGCGACACTTGCATCGCTTTACGCAATGATCGCAAGGCTCCACATGGAGAAGTTCGGCACTAGGCCCGAAGACTTGGCGATGGTTAGTGTAAAGAACCACAAAAACGCAACGCTAAATCCAAAAGCCCAATTTAGAAGAGAGATAAGCCTCGAAATTGCTTTAAACTCGCCCTACGTTGCCGAACCCCTCCGACTTTTTGATTGTGCCCCCCTCTCAGATGGTGCGGCCGTAGTAATCCTTGCAAGCGAGGAGGTTGCAAAGACGTATACAGATACTCCCGTTTACATCTCTGCATGCTGCCAAGCAAGCGATTATCTTGCATTACACAGCAGAAAAGACCTGCTTACCATGCGTGCAGTCGTGCATGCTGCTAAACAAGCTTACAAGCAGGCTGGAATCGAAGCAAAGGACATCGACGTTGCAGAAGTTCACGATTCATTTACAATTGCGGAGATTCTCGCTTACGAAGACTTGGGTTTCGCTGAAAAAGGCAAAGGGGCGGAGCTGATAAGAGAAGGTGTCACAAATCTCGATGGCGACATTCCCGTCAATCC
>QMZF01000011.1 GCA_003663055.1 Archaeoglobales archaeon
CATTTTCAAATGCTCTTAAGCTCAGAGCTGATGAATTCTGGTAGAATTTCATGCACAATGTTAATATTACTAACAAGCCTTCCAAATTCTTTAGATTGACTTCTATTCATAATTCTTACTGTATGTTCAAAAAGAAGTCTTTGTAGGCTTTAATTACCGGTGTTATTTTATATCTTGCCAAAGCTTTTTTTGTTTCCCTTGTTTCAAGCTTATCTATGATTTTTGATAATAGCTCCCATCTCTCGTCTTTCACTGGAATAACTATCAATCTCACCTTAATCGATAAAAGTAAAAATCTTTGAGATTTATGAATTTTAAGGTTTATCTGCTTTATTTCTGATTTGAGACGATATGGTTTTGAATTAGCTGCTTATTTGAGATGTGGAGTCGTTTGAATGGAGATTAAATGGTGGGTTGTGGAACACAATAAAACTACAGATGTCTTACTATATCTTCCGTTAAAACAATCTACCCTCGTTACGGATGATAAAGAACTTTACACAATTGCAGAACATGTAAGATTTGTAATTAATGAGCCAAGTGTATAGATGTTTTTTATAAAGACAAACATAAAACTATTTTTCAACAAGCTTCAAAACCCTCTCGCCACCTTTTTCTGTAAGCTCAGCATGCATGTAGTGGTCGCTTATACCCTTCAGCGTATCGTTGTTGCCTTGGATCATAACCGAAACCAGACTTGTTTTTGCCTTCTTTAACTCCCTTGACAAATCTTCGACAACGTCCTCTCCGTCCGTAATTATAACTATAGTATTTGTGTATTCTGCAAAACGCCTCTCAACGAGGTCGTCAATAGCCGTTGAAATTGCGTTCGTTATGTCAGTTCCTCCATTCGACTGGACTTTCAGAATGGCATCGACTATTTCCCTCGGTTCAGATATCGGCTTATCGGGATGGACTTTTGTATCGAAGAAGCGTAAGAAGTACTTCCTTCTCTTCGTTTTCGATAGTCTGTAGATTGCCATCGCTACACTTCTAGCCCACACAGTCTTTTCTCCAACCATGGAACCGCTCTTATCAATTAGAATGTAGTATGCTCCCTCACTAACCTTCAGCTTCTCCTTCGCAAGAAAGCCTTCGGAAGTAACCTTCCTTAGAAAGAGCTCTTCGGGCAGAGCTAGTTCTCTTGGTAGAGCCCTCTCAACCTGCTTTGTCATCATGTAGCCTGAAAGCTCATCGCCCGTTTTTCCCTTCATCTTTGATATCCTCGTCGCCTTCGGCACGAAATCCATCATTCGTTTAGACATGTCTACTATTTTCCTCAAATCTTCAACGAACATCATTTGCTTGGCAAGGTTCAAAATTTTCTGGAAAGTTCCGGCCTCCCTCCCAGCGCTTTTTCCACCCATTAACTCTCTTATTTCCTCAGCATTCTTTGTTACGTTTTCCGCTTCTTCTACTGCCCCCTCTAAAAGTGCGGAAATGCCCTTCAAAAACTGGCCTATAGCACCTCCTTTGCTTGAAACCTTTGAAATGCTATCGCTGCTCTCAATCCTTCCCCTTATCTTTCCGACGATGTACTTCGTTAGGGCTATGCTGTAAACGAGGCTTAGTTCGTCGTCGAGAGTTGTAATTGTCTTGAGCATCTGGTAGCGCTCGCTGTCTATGTAATCCTTACAGAACTGCCTCGCCTCCTCAAGTATTTCGTCCTCGTTTTTGCCTCGCAGGAAAGGATAGAGGGAATAATGGAGGAAGTACGAGTCTGCTGCTATCACTCGGATGTGGGGGGATGAGTTGTATATCTCCTGAAGGTCTGGAGGGAGGAAAGAGGCTATCCTGTCTGAAATAAGGTTGTAAATGAAATCCCTCGTTGTCACGTTCACTAGGTTGTTGTTCAGCGTATTCGCTCTCATTTTTTAATCTTATATATAATATTAATTTTTCACATCCCGAATATCTCAGCTTTCTTCTTTTCTAGGATGTCCTTTGCCTTGTAAACCGCACTTTTAAGCTGCCTAACATAGGGCATTAGCCTCGGATTTTCGGGAATCTCGTTGACCATTGCTGAAGCTTTTGAGTAAATCGAGGAGAGCATCCTTAATTCGTCTAACCCGCCGGATGAACTGAGCTTTATCGCGTTCTGCAGTTCAGATGTTACGGTTTGAAGTCTCTGTATGTGCTTGTAGAAGCTGCTTAAGCCGAGCTCGAATATTACCTGCTCAACCTTTCTAACGTCATCCTCATCATGCACGGCTGCAAACTTTAACGCTTCTGCAAGGCTGTCGGTTGTAACAACATCTTCGTTGTAAATTACCGAAATTGCACTGGCTATTTTGAGAAGTTTTATCTTCCTTCTATCGGAAATTCTGACGCCGCGCTGCTTCAAAGCTGCCAGAGCGTCGAGGTAAATTCGCAATAGGTTACTTTCCGTCATTGAACGGAATCTTTCCATTACCATTCGCTGTAGGGTTTTGACGTCCTCTGTTGTAAGAATTGGCTGCATAACAATCTCTTCAAGTTCTATTCCCCTCGCAACCAATTCGTTCCATGCGTCTTCAGAAACGCTCTTAACAAAACATCTAACCGTTAGCCTATCGTAAAACGCTGCATCCTCCACATCTGTGCTTATTTCGTTGCTTGCGGTATAAAGCGTTAGCATTGGCAAAGTCGTGTAATCGCCGTTATTTCTAAACCTTCTATTAAGGATTATGTCGAGCAGGATGTTTCTTATTGCCGATGAAGCTCTGAAGATCTCGTCGAGGAATACTATTTCAGCCTCCGGTAACCTGCCCTCTGTTCTCCTCACATATCTTCCCTCTCTCAAAGCGTTTATGTCAAGAGGCCCCAAAATTTCATCTGGCTCGGTAAAGCGGGTGAGGAGGTAGTAGAAATATCTTGCGTCTATTAGCTGTGCCATCTTCTCTATTAGTGCCGTTTTGGCAGTTCCAACTTCTCCAACGAGTATTACGGGTTCGCCGGCAAGCAATCCGCTTAATACAGCGGTAATTTCTGCTTCTCTCTGCACGAAGCAGTCCGCAAGTCTTAGCTTGAGTTCGGACAGTTTCTCTATGCACTCCATCGTTTTGCATATGTCGGAAAAGCTTTCTTAATCTTTCGGTTGTTGTTGAAGTGTGAAGGAGAAGCTAGCTGGAAAGACATCTTTCCCGTACAAGCCGAGGAAAGGGCAAATCGAAGCTTTAAAATTCATAAAGAAGCATGCAAAGGAAAACGTTTGCATAGATGCTCCAACGGGATTTGGAAAGACTGCCGTTATACTTTCGGCATTGCTTCCCATTGCCCCAATAGTATGGGCAGTCAGAACAGGCAATGAAGCTGATAGACCGATTGAAGAGCTAAAAGAGATAAATAAGAGGCTCAACACCGATTACTTTGGCTTCTCTTTTCGCGGGAAGAAAGACATGTGCTTGCTCGCCAGAGAAAAGGGTTTGGATGACACGGAAAGTGTTGCCTACCTTTGCAAGAGGAGCAGAGACAACTGCCCGTACTACATTCCCATTGAATCTCTTAGATTTAAGCCTTCAGAACCTATGCTGTACACAGAAATACTGGAGTTATGCAGAGAAAATGGAATTTGCCCATACTACTTCCAGCGGGAGTTGCTGTTCCACGCTGATGTTGTTTCCCTCAGCTATAACTACATAGTACATCCTTCGCTTGGCTGGGTAATAAAGAGCGTAATCCCCTTTGAAGACTGCTTCCTAGTTGTTGATGAGGCTCACAATCTCAGATACGCGGGCAGCATTTTTTCGGATGAGATAACGTTGAACACTGCAAGAAATGCTTTAAAAGAGGTAGAAAAGCTGGATAAAGAAGTTGCGAAAGAAGTAGAAGGGATTCTGCTGCTTATGGAGGAACTAAGAAAAGACATGGAGAAGAAGGGAGAAGAAGAGAGAAAGGTGGATATACAGGAGTTCTACAGCGATTATCTCAATGTAATGAAAAAGCTCGGAGAGGAGATAAGACGTAGAAAGTTTGAAGATGGTAAGGCTCCCCGCTCAAGCCTATACAGGCTTGCAACCTTCCTAATTGAATCCATGAACTTTGATGGCATTAAAGGTGTCGTTTTCATAGCAAAGGCCGAAAGCGATAATCTCAGGCTTGAAAGGTGGGATATGCGATGCGGGGAGATTCTAAAAAAGAGGTGGAGGCAATTTAAAGGCTGCATTTTCTGTTCGGGAACCTTAAAGCCGATAAAAGCATTTGCAGAAATGGTTGGGATTGAAAGCTATGCAGGAAGACACTTCAGCACCGAGCTTGGAAGGAACGAGTGTTTGATAGTGAGGGGTGTAAGTACAAGGGGCGAGAGTTTGACGGAGAAGCAGAAAAAGAAGTACGGCATATTAATCGATGAATTCATGAAAATCGAGGCAAACTCAGCGATTTTTTCCGCAAGCTATAGGATTCAGAGAGAACTAATGCCATACATAGCTAATGCTGCAAAGGAGACTGGAAAGGAGATTTTTGTCGAAAAACAGGGTATGAGTGGTGATGAAGGCAGAAAGCTGCTCGATGAGTTCAAAAAGAAAGGAGGAGTACTTGTTGCAACGATGACGGGCAGGTTTGCCGAGGGGGCAGATTTTCCAGGCAAAGAGCTCGAAGCGATGCTTCTAATCGGCATCCCCTTTGACAGAATGACGCTCAGAACACAGCTCTACATAGACTACTACATGGACGTATTTGGAGAAGAGAAGGGCTGGTACTACGCATACGTGATTCCGGCGATGCAGAGAACTTGTCAAGCGATGGGTAGAGCTTTGCGTGGCAAAGAGGATAGGGCACTATTCGTACTCGGAGACGAGAGGTACAGAGAGAGGATATATTCTCGACTCTTGCCAGAGTACGTAAAGCCGAAAAGCGTCGATTTTGAAGAAGTTGGCGAGGAAATGCAGAAGTCTTGGCATTTGCTGAGAATTTAAACCTCAAACGACGGCGTGGAGAAGCGAATAATTTCAAAAAATTTATATAGGCTTCAACCAAAAAATCGTGCAAAATTGTTAGAATCATCTGTATAGGAGGAGTTCAAATGGCAACTACTCTACGCTTGTCCAGGCGAGACTTTATGAAGGTAGGTCTCGCCAGTGTTGCTATAGCAGCGGGACTCTCAAAGTATGGAAATTACAGCGTTTTCAACAAAGTTGAAGCGTCGGAAGTATCGAAAATTAAGGAAGGCAAAGTAAAACTCGTTAAAACGGTATGTACGTTCTGCGCCGTCGGGTGTGGCATTCTCGGCAAGGTGAAGAACGGGCACCTCGTAGGCATAGAACCGTGGGTAGATAACCCGATAAACGCCGGAAAGCTCTGCTGTAAGGGAGCAAGCATAAACCACACAATAACATCGCCAAAGAGGCTCAGGTATCCACTTATAAAAAGAAACGGAAAGTGGGAACGTATAAGCTGGGATGAGGCTTTAGACATAATAGCGAGAAAAATGATCGAAATAAGGCGAAAATACGGGCCTGATGCTGTATTCTTTGCAGGTTCGGCCAAGGTCAGCAATGAAGTAGCATACCTCATGAGGAAGTTCATGGCCTTCTGGGGCAGCAACAACATAGACCACCAGGCAAGGATTTGCCACTCCACAACCGTCGCTGGCTTGGGCAACACGTGGGGATACGGGGCGATGACAAACAACTTCAACGACATGAGAAACGCTAAATGTATTATATTCTTTTCAAATCCGGCTGAAGCTCATCCCGTCAGCTTCTACCACATCTATGAGGCGAAGAGGCGTGGAGCCGTTTTGATATGCTGCGACCCCCGCTTCAGCAGGACTGCTGCTGTTAGCGATTTATATTTACAATTTAGGCCTGGAACAGACATAGCCCTTGTATGGGGCATATGCTACGAGATAATAAAGAACGGCTGGTACGATGAGGAGTTCATAAGAAACAGGACGTATGGTTTCGAGAGAGCAAAGCAAATAATAATGCAGTACCCGCCCGAGCTCGTTGAGGACATTACAGGCGTTCCCGCTGATAAGATTAGAAAAGCTGCATACCTTCTTGCAACAAACAAGCCAGCAACGCTGCAGTATGCGATGGGTGGGACGCAGCACGAATACGGCTCGCAGAACATAAGAGCTTATGCGATTCTCCAGCTCCTTCTCGGCAATGCAGGAAAGCCTGGAGGGGGTGTAAACGCCTTCAGAGGCCACGACAACGTTCAGGGAGCAACTGACATGTGCGTTTTAAGCCATTCCCTACCATCTTACTACGGCTTGAGCGAGAAAGCTTGGCGGCACTGGGCCAAGGTTTGGGGTGTTGACTACGAATGGCTGAAGGGCAGGTTTACAAGCAAGGAAATGATGGAAAAGCCTGGCTTTACGATGTCGCGCTTTGCATGCGGAGTTCTCGCTGGCAGCGATGCATTTCCGGGCTGCAAAGACCTAACGATCGACCAGCCGAGCAATATAAAGATGATATTCATGTGGGGACACTCAACGCCCTCGCTCGGCGATTTACGCTATGTTAAGAAGGCATTCGAAAGCGTAGAACTCCTAGTTTTCGTTGATCCCTTCGTCGAAAGCGGAGCAGCTCTTGCAGACAGACCGGATGGAATAATTCTTCTGCCAGCAGCAACTGAATGGGAGAGCAGCGGAAGCGTAACGAACAGTGGAAGACAGGTTCAGTGGAGAAACAAGGTTATAGAGCCCCTTTACGAGTCAAAAGATGATTTGTGGATTTTGCTTAGCCTCGTAAAAGCCCTCGATAAGTACGATGCAGGATTGTATGCGAAATTCACGAAGAACTTCGGCGGAAAACCGCCGGAGGAGATTACTCCTGAAGAGGTTTTGGATAAGGAGATTTCCGTTGGATGTAGAGCTATTGGGCTCGTAGGCTGGAAGAGTTGGAGATTGAAGAGGCAGCAAGAGTACGATTATACGTTCAGCAAGGAGGACTGCCAGGCTAAGAGCGGGCCTTGCAAGGGTGAGTACTGGGGCTTGCCCTGGCCGTGCTGGAATGAGAGACATCCGGGAACGCCAATACTGTACCGCAACGACATCCCCGTCTGGGAGGGAGGCCACGACTTCAGGGTAAAGTGGGGAACTACAGCTCCCGATGGAGAGTCGCTAGTTGCAGCAAACGGGCATGATCAAATGCCCGGATGGACGACGAACATCGAAACAGACTACTCCGAATGGCTGGACAAGAACATGGTTCCATCTGGAAGAGGGAGGGCGAGGTTTTACGCCTGGAACATGAAAGATCCTGTTCCGGTGCATAGAGAGCCGATATACTCGCCACGTTTAGACCTCGTTGATAAGTATCCCACCTACGAAGACAGCGTTTACTGGCAGCATGGAAAGTATCACTACAGAGTCCCAATACTCGCAAAAACTTTGCAGATTGCCTGGAAGAGGTACAACCTGTGCCAGTGCTTCCCGTTGATATGGACATCCGGAAGGCAGGTTGAGCATCAGGGCGGTGGGGCTGCAACCAGGAGTAACCGCATACTTGCAGAGCTCCAGCCGGAGATGTACGTCGAAATCAATCCAGAGGACGCTGAAGCAAGAGGAATAAGAGATGGGGATATGGTAGTTGTGCTCTCACCCAGAGGGCTTGAATACGGAGCTTCTCCGGCCAAGGTGGTTTGCAGGGCTCGCGTAACAAATGCCGTGCCTAAAGGCGTTGTATTCATGCCTTTCCACTGGGGTGGCTACTTCGAGGGCAAATCGTATCTTAATCGCTTCCCAGTGATTGCCGACATGGACACAAGGCCGTTCGTCGCTGGAGATTCGGCAAACATAGCAAACTCGCCTGGCTGGGATCCCGAAACGCAGATGCAGAACACGAAGACCGGCATTTGCGAGGTTGTGAAGCTCAGCGAATACAAACCGCCAGAAGGGCTTGAGGACTACTTCAAAAACGTTAAGAGGCTCAGGCAGAGGGGGTGATTAGATGTACAAGTTTGTTATCGACATCCATTCGAACCTCTGCATAAAGTGCAAGGGATGCGAGGCTATATGCAAGAACTACAACGATGTTCCGGAGGGTGTGTTTAGAATAAAGGTTATTACAATTAATGAAGGTAAACCGGGGCAGCTCAACGTACCCATGCCTTGCATGCACTGCAACGACCCGCCGTGCATGAAGGTTTGCCCGATGAACGCCATATACAAGCGGAGCGATGGAATAGTACTTGTTAACAAGGACAAGTGTATTGGATGTGGCTACTGCAGCTACGCATGTCCTTTCGGCGCTCCGCAATTTGAAGGCAGTGGAGCGTTTGGAACGAAGGGTAAGATGGATAAGTGCACATTTTGCGTGCAGCCTTACAAGCAGAAGGATGAGAATGGAAACATCATAGAGAGAGAACCAAGGCCTATGTGCGCCATAGTGTGTCCGACCGGAACTCTGCTTGGAGGAGATGCAGCGAAGATCAGCCAAGAACTCAGAGAGAGAATTAGCGGATATGCTGCTCGTGGCATGCTTGAAAACCTGTTTATGGTGTAGGTGATAGGAGATGTGGAAGGTACTCGTAGCTTTAATAGTCGGACTGCTTGCGGTTTCCCCGCTCCTCATAGGAATTGCTACGGTTGGCCCCTTGGGTGGGAAGTACATAACCGAAAACAACTATCGCCACTTTTCGCCCTACGAAAGGTCTACAGTTTATGCACTCGTTAACGACATCATGCTATACTTAAACAGGATACTTGAAATACTTATCACAATCGGAGCTTTCTTCGTCTTCATAATGACCGTGCTCGAGTACTGGAAGTTCGACAAGATGTACAAGCTCGAACAGCAGCATCACGGAGGTGGGAAGCATTGACCCAGCTCCTAAGATTTTCACCTGCGCAAAGAGCTGCGCACTTCCTCGTGTCACTTTCAGGAATGCTTTTGCTAATCACCGGCTTGCCGATAACGTTTAGCGATCAGCTTCGATGGGTTATAGACCTCATGGGCGGTTCTGTCGTTACGATGCTCATTCATAGGATGTGCGGACTCATACTTGCTTTCAGCCTAGCTTTCTTCGGCACGTACTTCTTGCTCGAAAGGATAACGGAGGGAAGAAGAGACTCCAACTTGACGTTCACCCTTGGATTCTTCATACAGCTCGGTAAGGACATGGCTCAAGATATGCTCTGGACATTCGGGCTTGTAAAAGAAAGGCCGGTTTCGGGCAAGTACGACTGGGTCATGGTTGCAGACATCATGTCTGTCCCAACCTTCTGCTTGGTAGAAGTTATCACCGGAGCGATAATGTGGTTCCCGTTCCCGCTGCTCCAGGCCAATCCAGGACTGTTCTTCGTCTTTAGAGTAATACACGTTGCTGTAGCCATCTTTGCAATCTTCTTCGTCTTCGCCCACGCAACGATCCTGCACTTCACTCCAGGCAACTTCCCGATAAACATGGGAATATTCTCTGGCCTAATACCGAAGCACAAGGCTGAAGGAGAGTTTCCAGCATGGATACCCGTAGCAAAGAAGTTGGAGGTTCCAGAAGAGCACTACACCTTCCACCCAATAGGCTACGTTGTTGGAGCGATTGCGTGCGGCATAATGGGACTTACAGCCTACGTCGTCTACCTTCTGAGGGAGGAGGGGCTTGCAGGCTTCAGACTTCTACAGGAAAGCGGTGCGGCGTTTGTTGCGCTAAACGGAGTAATACTGGTCTTTATAGTCTACGTAATACTGACGTTCTACGGAATAAGCAAGGCTCTGTCAAAGTCTAGAGCGTAAGCAGTCTTTTTATTACCAATTTTTCCATTTCTATAAATCCTCTCAAAATTTTGGAGACACCGCGATAGAACTTCGCTTCGCTACAGCTTTCAACTGCACTGCAAAACTTAAAGACCCATTTTAACAGCTCTTCCTCAAAAAACACGTTCTGCTTTTTTATGTCCTTATCGTTGCTAGTTTCCGCCATAAAGAGTAGCTCTATTCCAATGTGGTCTGCAGGCTCGTTTGCGTTCAGTTTGTAGCCTGCGTCAAAGAATCTCTCCCTTATCCTCAATGTTACAACTCCGTACGGTGAGTCGTTTTCGTAACTCGACTGATAAGGCGAAACTCTGGCATCTGGAGCTGCGAAGAGCTGCGTGTATTCAACCCTAACACTCTTTGCGAAATCCTCAAAAGCCGGAAATGATGCAGCATATTTCCTAATTTCTTCAAGTCCTTCCCGAATCAGCGGATGTGGCGGGAGTGGAATTTCAACACCATCATATATATCCCTCAAAAACTCATCTCGAGGATAGTTGAGGAATAGCTGGCCCAGCAGCGAATACATAGCCCTCCTCCCATTCATAATTTCCTCAATCCCCATCGTTCAACCTCCTTTTCTCTTTCTACTCTTTCCCACCGGTTTCTCCCTCTTTCTCCTCTTTACCCTCTGCTTCCCTTCCTTTTACAATTTCTTCATAGGCAGCCTCGAGTATGATTCTGGGTCTGCATTCGGGACAGAAGAGCATTGAATTTTTTCCCACAACTTTACTCAATTTTTCGTACGCAGGCCTTGAAATGTGGGGCTTTCCACACGCTGGACAGTGTATCATCTCAACTTGGTAGATTGCTTCCTCGCTAAGCCTTGAAAAGTCAAGAACCTTTTTGAGAACTATTGCCCCCTCCGGACACGCTTTTTCGCAAAGCCCACAGGCAAAGCATAACGCGTGTGTGAAGAAGAGCAAGCCCTTTTCGACGTCCCTCCTAATCGCTCCTGACGGACAGAAAAACGTACATGTCTGACATAGCGTACAATTCGCTATTTCCAGCATGCCAAATTGTTCGTTCTCAAACTTGTCTTCAACGAGAGCAAACTCTTCCTTCAGAAGAGAGCAAAGAGCGAACCAAGCTTCCCTTTTATTCTTGAAATTCTTTGTTCTCCATTCTGCAATTTTTTTGTTAAGCTTTGGAACTTTACCCTTGCTTTTGCCAACGCCATCAAAACCTGCAACCTCAATGCCGTCGAATCCAAAAGCCTTGAGTGTTTGACTCGCTATTTTAATGCAATCACTTCTGAGCTTTTCACACTTATAAACCGTCACCTTTTTCCCCTTTAACGCCGCATACAAGAGCTCGATCTCGCTGAGAGAATTGACGCATGGAACAACTATAGGTGAAACTTCCGGAAGTTTTCCGTTATAGCCGTATAGATCCTTTAAAGCGTGTTCGCAG